>NZ_JBHIOT010000067.1:0-1077 GCF_042195745.1 Bartonella sp. AP7XZML | reverse complement strand
CGCTCTATTAGAGATATGAAAACTTATCAAACAAATCAAAACGCTCGGTAGCTTTAACAATCCAATCAAAAGCAAATGCATATTCAATAAATATCTGTAAAAAACGTTCTTTTTACATTTGGAAGCGTTGGTTTTTACAAAGCAGCTTTTCATAAAACAAATAAACAATTATGGTTTTTTTGTTACCATTTTTATCAAGTCAATTTTATTAATAATAGTTATTAAAAAATCACAAAATTAGAATAACCACTTGAAAATATACCCATATGGGTATATTAATAATCATGAGTAAAATAAAACGTATCATATGGCTTGGTTCTTCACTCAAAGATATAAAAAGTCTTCCTGATCTTATTCAACAAAGGATTGGTTATGCTCTTTATCTTGCTCAGATAGGAGATAGAGGAGAAAATGTTAAGGTTCTCAAGGGGTTTGGATCTGCCAATGTTCTAGAAATTATTGAACGCGATATTCAAGGAACTTATCGCGCTGTTTATACGATACAATATAAAAAATCTCTTTATGTGTTGCATTGTTTTCAGAAAAAATCGACCCGTGGCATTGCAACACCAAAACCAGACATTAATCTGATTAAAGAACGTCTCAAGTTAGCAGAACAATTAGAAGGGAATTAAAATGATCAATGTTTTTCAGGGTAGTTCCAATGTTTATGCGGATCTTGGCTTTTCAGATTCCAGAGAGATGCTTATCAAAGCGCAACTTGCTCATAAGATTAGTCAAATTCTGAAAGAAAAGAACTTAACACAAAAACAGGCTAGTCAACTTTTGAAAATGACTCAACCAAAACTGTCTAAACTCTTAAGTGGAGAATTTCGAGGAATTAGTGAAATGAAAATGCTTGAGTGTTTGGCAAAATTGGGAAACGATATAAAGATTATTGTTAATCCGAAAGAAGTTAAAACGCTTGAAGGACATTTTGAAGTTGTTTTTTCTTCTTAAACTTCTTTATGATTAGCTTTTTGGGATCTATTCATGCATGGCAATCTTATATAAAAAATGGTCAAATGAATCATGCATAAAAAGATGGATTCTTGAGTGGATTCATATAAAATAATT
>NZ_JBHIOT010000066.1:0-93247 GCF_042195745.1 Bartonella sp. AP7XZML | reverse complement strand
CCAAACCGCACCAACAATGCCGCCCGCGCCCCCTCCGGCAATAAGGAAATGTGATACTCCCAAACCGGCTTGGTTTTGCCTCCCACTTTCCTCGAAAGTTCAGAGTTTTTTCTCCAATATGCCCGTCCGTGGTTTTCAAGACTTTTATATGTTTTCGGCAACCCTGGCAAAGCTGCCTCAGCCAATTCGGCAATAGTAAACCACTCCTTCATGGCTGCCCCCTTTTAATGCGAACCGGCGTTGCGCGCATGGCTTTCAATCGCGCTGCAATCTCCCGCTGTTCCTGCTGCAACCGCGCAATCTCTGCTAAACGCGCCTCATCCCCTTGCAACAGCAACAATCCATCTTCACTCACCACCTCATCCCAGAGCCAAAATGCCTCTGTCGCCCGCACAAATGCCTTAAACCGCNCTAAATAATGCGCCATACGCTCCGCAATCACACTGCGCTCATGCCGGCATTCTCTCAAAGCCCGCGCCATCGCACGCTTAATGCGTGAGCGAAACCGCCCTAAATCAATCTGCGCAACGGGTTCACGACAGGGAAAAACCGGCTTTTGGAAAAAATCAAGCTGCCCGCAACCATGCCTTTTCATGACAGCACCTCCCCACATTCTCTTGCAAGATAATCACAAAACCGCGCCTTTGTCTGCGCATCTGCTCTCTGCCAAACACCCAATAACTGAGCAAAAATCCGTTCCTGTTCATTAATTTGCGGTGGCGTATTAACCCCATTGACCAAATCAACAGCCCGCCTCAAATCCCCATCAACCTGTTGGAGCGCAATCGCCACCCGCCGTTGCGAAACCGGCTCCATCTTGGCAAGCTTTAATAACTGCGCTTGATTATCCGCCAATGCCGTCCCCCGCAAAACCGCCCGCAACTCCGGCTGTAGATGCTGGGCAATACAGTTAAGACGTTTTACAACATCTTGAGACAAACCAATACGATCCGCCACATGTTTGGCAAAGTGCAAACCTTGCACTTTGCCATTTAAGTCACCATCATTTGGCAAAGGTGCAACTTGCACCTTTGCCACTTTGTCCTTTGTATATTGATTACCATGGTCACCGCCACGTTGAATCTCCCCATACTTCTTTTCCCACAACTCGCGGTAAGTCTGGACAAAAAGCGCACGGTCAATCACAGACAATTCATTGCGAAACAGATTTTCAGCCACTTCTAAAAGCGCAGCATTATCCTTATCAGCCTGCACCACAACCGCATCGATTTCGCTATACCCTAAAAGCTCCGCAGCACGAAGCCGATGCGCTCCAGCAATAAGCGTATAATTGCCTTCCTTAGCATTAGGGGTATGGCGCACCGTAATCGGATTCATCAATCCCTCCCGCGCCATTGATTGTGCAAGCGCCTTGGCATGCTCATCATCTACAGGGCGTATACGCTCCGGCACCACAATCACATCAAGAGCAAGCTTTTGAAACTGTGCCATCACGCCCCCACCTTTCTGATCTCTTTAAAGAACAAATCCATCGCACGCCCCGCCCATCTTTGATAAGCTTTCGCAAAAACGGGTTCTTCCAAACGCCGGTTAATGGTACGCAAAGAACGAGCAACAGCAGTGCGTTCACGCTCTTGCATGGCAACAATACGCCGCCGCGGCACCTCAAACTGATAATGCAAAATATGAATAACAATCTGCCGTGCTAACGCCGCATCAAATAAGCCATGCGGAGGGTCAATAATATACCGGATCGGCAGATGCTTAAATCCACCACTCACCGCCTTAAAAGAACAGGCAAGCATAGCTTCCAAACGTTCAACTTCTGAATAAGGATTAACGATATCGCTTCTGGCTTCTGGGGTCCATAAATTACAAGCAGCAACCATAACCACCCCCTATAAAAACAATATGACCACCATCTAATCGCCAAAACCAACCCATCCAAACGGCTGTTCTATGATGCAACTCTCTGCAATTTATCTTGCCTATTTCGTACTGATCTTTAGACATTGATAAACCTTTTTATCTTATGGTATTTAAATTCATGGCAAATGCGCAAAAACGCAAAGCCGTGTAACGAAGTTCAAGCAGCATTCCCACGCAAAGCAGAATGCGCACGCGAATCTGTGTTGGCATGTTTTGCTGCTTTAAAAATGCGACGGCGACTTTTGGGGTAGCGGTCGCTAAAAACCTGCTCAACGGGCAAACCGATAAAATCGGCAATAGCGCGTTCGGCTTTCTCGTTAGACCGTGTCCAGATATGTTGAACACTGGATGACGATAGTTGATAAGCTTTCGCGAGCTCCGCCAAGGTCATATTACGGCGGCGTAGCTCAGCTAAAATACTATGGCGATCCCATACTTGTGTGATAGTCATAAATTTCGCTCCTGCTTCAAACGGATGCTCAAACCATCCGTTTTTTGTGGGGTTAATTGTAAAATATCTGCCCTCTATATCGGGCGGTAATTAGATGTGTATACCAAATATTTTGTGTTGTAAACAATTTATTTTGTATAGAGGTGATTTTTTTTGGCACGTCCAGAAGTAGAACCAAAAACAGAACTGGCAAAACGCTTGCGTGAAATACGACGAATACTCGGAAACGAAGAGCGGGGCATTTTTGCGCAACGCCTTAATTTACAACGCAATACCCTTGCCAATTATGAAATCGGAGCACATGAGCCAACATCCTCAGCAATTAACGCCTATCATAGAGTCTATAACATTAACCCCCATTGGCTCGTTACGGGTGAAGGTGAAATGTTTAGTGACATGGCAAAAGCGAAAGCAGCAGGTTTTAAAGCGCCCACCATTCCTGCTGGTCTCATGAAAAAGCTTGGTCGCATAGCTTATACAACCTATCGCGATGCTAAAATAAAACTCCCCCCTGAAGATATAGCGGAACTCGCGGCGGAACTTTATAAAAAACTGCAAGAGCTTGTTCAAGACATCAACGACACGGAAGAAGTCGAAGCGACTTTCCCTCTTCTTAAAATTCATTTAAAGCGTCAAATAGAGGCTGAAAGAGTACATCTAGAAACTACACAAGATACGGCTTAATGCCTCTCTAAAATGAAAAATACAGGCGCGTTTCTATTTACATTAAGAAACTTAAATAACGAATTGTTTTTAAAGAATTATATTTGCAAAAAATAGAAACGCGCCATATGGCGCATATCTTTTTTGCTTTTTGGGTCATTTTTGGCTGATTTTGGAGTCAATTGAACTTTTGGAGTGATTTTTTTCACAGGGTCTTCAAAGGCGGTTTTCTGGGCTTTCACAGACTTTTCAAAATTTTTCACAGGGTTTTCAAAGACCTTTCAAAGCCTTCTCTCATTTTTACCATGAAAACGCACTTTTTTCTGATTTTCACTATTTTTCGCTCTTTTTTACAATTTTAGGTGTCAAAATCTATTTTGACAAAACGCGCATTTAATGCTAAATTTTATACATAAAAACAACAAATTACCACGTATTCCTACCTAATCCCACCTTTTCCCACTTAGTATAAAACCTAGTGTCAAACTACAGTAGCTTTCCGGTTGTAGCTTGTCAGCAGGTTTTGTACCAATTTATTTTTTTTCAAAGAGTTTTTAAGGGGTTCTCAAAGGGTCTTCAAAGACCTCTCAAAGGTCTTTATCGTTTTTGCGAATAAATTCTCATTTTTACAATTTTTGCACTTTTTTGATTTTCTGTTACATAAATCTAATCCAGATAATAAGAGAAGGCATAGTAAAATTAAAGAATTATCTCATATTTCTCTCTCATTCTACTTTTGCTTAGTTAGTACAAAACCTACTGTAAAATTATATTATTTTGCACGTCTTGCTTGAATATGTGCTAGCAACCCTAATGTTGAACTATCACGATTATCCGCTTTACTTTCTCCACGAAGAATTGGTAGTAACTCGTTTGCTAATTCTTTACCAAGTTCAACACCCCATTGATCAAATGAATTAATATTCATTAAAATCCCTTCAACAAAAGTGCGATGTTCATAAAGCGCAATAAGACGACCGAGTGCAAAAGGTGTTAATGAATCTTGAACCAGCGTAATGCTGGGACGGTTTCCTTTAAAACTTCTATGACGTGCTAAATGGTCTGCTTCACCCTCATCAACTCCATTTTTTATCAAGATATGCCGAGCATCTTCAAGACTACGCCCCTTCATCAAGGCTTTTGATTGTGCTAAACCGTTTGCTAGCAACATCTCATACATAGAATGTAATTTTTTCTCATGCCCTTTTATAAATAAAATAAATTCTACAGGAATAATATCTGTTCCTTGATGCAGAAGCTGAAAAAAAGCATGTTGACTATTTGTTCCTGAATCCCCCCAAACAATTGGACCACTTGAAAAACTTAATGGTTTTCCATCCAGCGAGACTTGCTTACCATTTGATTCCATATCAAGCTGTTGTAAATAAGCTGGAAAATGTATTAAACGCTGTGCATAAGGAATGATCGAACGTGATGAATAACCACAAATAACACGATGCCAGAATCCTAAAAGAGCAAAACGAATAGGAATATTTTTATGCAAAGGCATAGTTTTAAAATGTTGATCCATTTGCAAAGCACCATTGAGAAATTGGCGAAAATTTCCACCACCTATTGCAAACATAACAACAAGTCCAATGGCTGACCAAATTGAATAACGTCCTCCAACCCAATTCCAAAATTTAAAAACTCTTGTGGAATCTATGCCAAATTCTGCCACTTTATCAAGCGCACTTGAAACAGCAACAAAATGCGTACAAACGGCTTCTTCTCCTAAATGTGAACAAATCCACTGACGTGCAACTTGAGCATTGACCATTGTTTCAGCCGTTGTAAAAGTTTTAGAAGCAATGACAAACAGCGTTGTTGCTGGATTCAAAATAGAAAGAGTATCAGAAATATGGGCACTGTCAGCATTCGAAACAAAATGACACTGTGGACCATCATGATAAGGTTTTAAAGCATATGTGACCATTGCAGGACCAAGATCAGAACCACCAATACCAATATTGACAATATCACTTATTCTCTCGCCACTGCTTCCCTTATAGCTTCCATCACGCACCTTTTCAGAAAATCTTTCCATATCTTCAAGGACGTCTTGAATATCGCGAATAAGATTATGACCATCCAACATGAAAATTTCATCAGCAGGTAAACGTAATGCAATATGAAGAACTGAGCGTTTTTCAGTTGTATTAATCGCCTTACCAGAAAACATTGCATCACGCCGGCCTAACACATCTGCTGCGACCGCTAAATCATCTAGAAGTTGCAATGTTTTAAATGTCACACCACATTTTGAAAAATCGAAAAGAAGATCATCAAGTCTGAGGGAAAAATGGGAAAAACGCTGTTCATCTTCTACAAAATGCCGACGAATATCATAGACCCCATCCTTTGCGGCATGGTTTCTTAAAGCTTTTAATGTGGCTTCAAAAGCCATTTCATTTCGAATCGAAAAGCTATCTCCCATAAGCTTATCCTATACGGTTATTGATAATGAAATCTATGCCCAAACAATAACAAAGCAGAAAACACCTCCTTTATTGCTCGCTATTTTCACTGCTCACATAAAAATGAAGGAATATACAAAATAAAAGGATAAGATCCGAAAATGATATTTTTACAAGAATAAACTTTCAAATCTTTTCTATCATATACATCATTTAACTTGATTGAGTTCTTTTGTTAAACGTAAATCTTCTTCTGCTTTTGGTCTTATAAAACGCCCTAAAAAAAGATAAACAACCGGTGTGACATAAAGCGTAAAAATAGTTGCTAAACCTAAGCCACCAACGATAACCCAACCTAAGGCTATACGAGCTTCTGCGCCAGCACCTTTGGCCAAAACCAAAGGAATACCTCCTAAAATGGCACAAATCATTGTCATACAAACTGGACGAAGGCGAATGTTTGCTGCTTCTTCTACGGCTTCACGCACGCTTCTTCCCTGATCACGTAATTGATCTGCAAATTCAACAATAAGAATACCATTTTTTGCCATAACACCAATTAACAAAATTAATCCAATTTGGCTGTAAATATTAAGACTTACACCACTTAATAGCATAGCAATTACAGCACAACCAATCCCTAATGGGACAGTGGCCATAATAATGAATCCTGAAATAAAGCTTTCAAACTGAGCAGCCAAAATCAACAAAATAATCAAAAAAGCAATGCCAAAAACAATCATAAAATTGGAAGATGTTTCGTTAAGCGTTTCGGCTTCCCCTAAGGGAACCAAGTAAGTTCCTTTCGATAACAAAGGAGAAGCAATTTTCTGTACAGTTTGGTAAGCTTCCCCTAAAGCGATATCTGGAGCAAGATTTGCGCTTAAAATAACAGCACTCATGCGTTTTTCCCGTTTTAATTGAGGAGCAATAGCTTTTTCATGTAAACGCGCAATAACCGATAAAGGAACATATCGATTGTCTTTGGTTTTTAAAAAAATATTTTCTAAATCGCTAGGACTCTTCATAGAATTTGTACGCGATATCAATTTAACATCGTAAGAATGATCATCCACGTTAATGGAACCAATCTTTTTACCATCCAACATTGTTTGTAATGTATCGCCCAAATTGGTGATATCAATCCCTAAATCGGAGGCTTTTTTTCGATTGATTTCAATAAAAAATTGCGGTTGTGTTGCATCAACAGTAAGGCGTGGGCGAATAAAACGCGGATCATCTTGTAAAGCACTTACCAGCTTATCAGCAATGGGTTGTAATATTGCATAATCATTGCCAAGAATTGCAAATTGCAACCCTTGCCCAGTTCCGCTCACACCTAGAGAATTTCCCTGCGCAGCAAACACAAAAACTGCGGGAAACTGTTTAACCTTTGCATTAATATCTTTCACGATTTCTTGCTGACTCCGTAAACGTTTATCCCAAGATGAAAGCAATAAAATCAAAAAAGCAGTATTGGGTGAACCGCCAGCACCCGCAATAGAGTAACTGTTAGCAATCTCCCCTGCATCACGTAATGGCTGTAGACTTGCTTCAATTTGCTCTATTTGCTCGTTCAAATATTGTGTTGAAATACCTTGTGGTCCATTAATAACCAAAAAGATCACAGCTCTGTCTTCTGCTGGCGTTAATTCCTGTTGTAGCTTCGTATAGCCTCCAACACAAAGACCCGCAAAAATAAGTGAAGCAAAAACAACAGCCCAAGGCTTTTCTAAACACTTATGCAAACTGTAAGTATATGCCTTATGAAAAAAAGTACCTAATTTATATAAAAAAGCAAAATGATGGGACTTTTCCTCTTTTTCCTCAATATGTTCTTTGAGAAAACGCGAAGCCAACATTGGACAAAGCGTTAAGGCAACAACTGAAGAAAGCAAAATAGAAATTGCCAAAACAAAACCAAATTCTCTAAAAAGACCTCCAACTTGCCCAGGAAGAAAGGAAATAGGAACAAACACAGCCACTAAAGTCAATGTTGTTGCTAAAACAGCAAAAAATACTTCACGTGTTCCTATCACTGCTGCTGCTCTGGAACCTAATCCCATGTTGCGCCACCGAACAATATTTTCAAGAACAACAATGGCATCATCCACAACAAGCCCTGTTGCTAAAACAAGTCCTAAAAATGTGAGAATATTCAATGAAAACCCTACAAGATAAATAGCCGCAATGGTACCAATCAAAGCGACAGGAAGAGATAAAGCAGGTATCAGCGTTACACGAATGTCTCTGAGAAAAAGAAAAATGACCAAGATAACGCTCAAAATAGCAATAACCAACGCAACTTCAACCTCATGAAGAGCGCTTTTAATAAAAATTGCATCGTCATTAATAACGTCTATATTTACAGAAGAAGGAACAATACTTTTGAGATTATCAACAACGGCTCTCACACCTTCAGAAATATTAAGAGTGTTGGATTGTGCTTTACGCACGATACCTAATCCAATACCTGTCTTTCCATTGATACGAAGAATAACTGTTTCTATATCCGGCGATAAAGTAACATGCGCAACATCACCAAGATGCACATGAGGCTTTAAAACAACTTGTTCAAAAGATTCTGGTGTTGTTAAACGTGCAGTAGCACGTACAACTAAAGTTTGCTTAGAATTGCGTAATGACCCTACTGGCACATCTGTTGTCATATCAGCAAGAACACGTGAAATATCTGCTACAGTTAATCCATAACTTGCAAGTTTTGCTTGATCTATATCAATCTGAAAAATCTTTGTGCGAGCACTATCGACCTGTACATCACCAACACCATCAACAGCAGAAATAGCATCAACAATCTGATCGTTTACAATCGTGGTTAAATCATCAACACTCATTGTTGGTGACGTCACAACCAAATACATCATGGCAGCAGCATTCGAATCTGCTTTAATAATCAAAGGCGAATCCGCATCTTTCGGTAAAGAATAGGTAACACGGGAGAGAGCATCACGAATATCAGATGCTGCAACATTCAAATCAACACCGACATTAAAGTTAATCTTCACACGGGAGCGTCCAAAAGAAGACGTTGAAGAAATCGTCTTAACACCTGAAACACGAGAAACAGCATCTTCTATAACTTTTGTAACTTCACGATCAATTGTTTCTGCCGATGCACCAGAAAACATCGTCACAATCGTTGTTACAGGAGTATCAACATCGGGTAATTCTCTTACATCAACATTTAACCATGCTGCAAATCCTGCAATGATGATCATAGCATTCAAAACAAGAGTAAAAACCGGTCTGCGAATAAATAAGGTAATGAGACCACCTTGCTCCACCTTTGACGTAGGCTGTTTTGTGCTCAATTCTTGGCTCATTGTATATCCGTTCCATAACCTACTGATAATTGCTGTTGATGAGACTTTGGATCATCAATAGTTACTTTACTTCCTGGATAAAGCATTTGCACCCCTTGAATGACAACTTGATCACCATTTTCTAGGGGAGCTTTCACGAAAACATGATCGGCTTTATGCTGAATAATTGTTACGGGAATAGACTCTACTTTTCCTTCTCTCACACGCCAAACGAATGACCCTTTACTATTCCATTGAACTGCAAGAGGATTAACGACAGGAAAAGAACCACCATGAAACTGCAAGGAAACAGAAAAGGACATACCAGACATGAGCGTATCTTTTTCATTATTGATTTCAACCTGAACATGAAGTGTGCGACTTTCTGGATCAACGATATTATCAATCGCATAAATATGACCAACAAAAGATCTATCTGGCTGCGCGATTAACGTTGCCGTTACCTCATCTCCTTTATGGATGCGCGACACATATCGTTCAGGGGCCCATACATCGACCAAAATACGTTCTCTATTCTCAATACGGCCTATTACAGTATTAAGGGTCACGTTATTCCCCGCATCAACAGGCAAAATACCAACAACTCCAGGAATCGGTGCTCGAATTGTTCGCCGATCGAGATCTAATTCAGCATTACGCAAAACTAAATTTGCGTTATCCAACTCTAAGCGTGCCATAATTTCTTGAACTTCCGTTGCTGTATTGCTGGCGCGTAATTTAAGAATACGCGAAAGCGTCAACGCATTGTTATCACGTTGCACTTTTGCTTTTGCAGCCGCTATTTCTTCTTTTTTAGAATCAAGCTTTGCAATCACATCATCAGCTTGTACTTTTGTACCCGCTGATACAAAAAGCTTATCAATAACACCTGAGGATAAAGGGGTAAGTTCGACTTCTGCAAGAGCTTTTCCACTCCCAAGAACGTTAAGTTGTTCATAAAGATCTTGAACTTTTACAAGATCAACGACAACATTTACCGGTGGCCTTCCCATTTTTTCATTTGAAGCTTTATCCGATATTCTTGTTTTATCCACCATAGAAATGGGTTGGTCTGCACTCTTTTTTCCAGCCCAATAAGTAACCGTTAAAACAACGATTAAAAACACTAATGGAAAGCTCTTTTTTAATAACGCCATACATCCGCCCTTGCTGTGTCATGTTCATCTGAAATAGTTTTCAACAGTAATATCGGCGTTTTACACAAAAACCCAACAGCGGGTGTATATATCTTACCCCCACCGCAAAAAACACATCTCATCTCTGCTTGACTATCTTTCATAGATTAAAACGTCAAGTTAACTATCGTTCATATTGCTTTGTATGGTCATGACAAAAAAATGTTCATATCAAAATCAACTGAAGCCATAATATATTATATCCTTTTTTAAAATATCTCATAAAAAAGAGAAATTTTTTTTATTACTATCCAAGTTTCACTTGCATTTCTTTAATGAAACGATTAGGAACCCTTTGTCTTAGACAATGTAAAAAATTGAAATGTATGCACCCGTAGCTCAGCTGGATAGAGCACCAGACTACGAATCTGGGGGTCAGGAGTTCGAATCTCTTCGGGTGCGCCATCTATCAATATCTTCTTATAAAGTCAGACTTTTTAAATTCTTTATTTTGTGATTTATTTTTACCTATCTTTGTATTTTGTTATTTCATTCTGTTGTGAGTCGTTTCTTTAGCCATTTGCTAGAATAAGATGTTATGAGTCCTTCAATTCAGCTCTAAGGTGCTTTTATTAGCTTATAATCGTAGCGATTGCATGAGTAGCGTATGTTGTTGTTTTCTTTTTTCAATCTATGCGCTTGTTTTTGGTCTCTTCCGGATTATACTCTCTACTCAGTTAGGTAATTTTTTACGTTCTTATTTCTAATTGTTCCATAACTGGATGTTTCTGGATATTTTATTCCTAGCAGTCCCATCTTAAGAGGGACTTCAGATGTGTCGCCATAAATTCCGGTTTACCACCATGTGAAACTTTTTCAGTGTGTTGTTAGAAAGAATAAATAAACTACTTCTCAAACGTACTACTATGAAACACTTATGGTATCCATTAATGTCATCAACATTTGTTGCAAACCAAAGCTTCTTTTCGCAATATTTTTAATTGAATTAAACGTATTTTTACTGCTTAAAAGCAAAAAGATTCTTTTTCCTAAAAAACAATAAAACTCTTCTTGTGCTTCTTTAGCATTATCTCTTGCATGGCATATCATCGATTTCTATGATATCTTAATATTTTTCTGTTCTCTATGAATTTTTCTAATTAATCCATGGAGTACAGATCTCAAACATTAATAAAAGCTGAATTTAAAGAATTTTTCCATGCCTAAAACTGATATTGAAATTGCTCGCACTGCTAAAAAGCAACATATTATTGAAATTGCACAAAAAATTGGTATTTCACATGAAAATCTCATTCCCTATGGTCATGATAAAGCTAAAATTTCTTCTGAATACATAAAATCGCTTAATAAAAATCCAGATGGTAAACTTATCCTTGTCACAGCTATCAATCCCACACCTGCCGGAGAAGGCAAAACAACAACAACAGTTGGACTAAGTGATGCTCTTAATCTTATTGGTAAAAAAACAATAGCTACCTTGAGAGAACCATCTTTAGGTCCCTGTTTTGGTGTAAAAGGTGGTGCTGCTGGTGGTGGTTATGCGCAAGTCATTCCAATGGATGACCTTAATTTACATTTTACCGGTGATTTTCATGCTATTACATCTGCTCATAATCTTCTTGCCGCAATGATAGATAATCATCTTTATTGGGGAAATACTCTAAACATTGATCCACGTCGCATTGTTTGGAAACGCGTTCTTGATATGAATGACCGTGTATTGCGCGATATTGTCATTTCATTGGGGGGCATAACAAATGGTTTTCCACGTCAAACAGGTTTTGATATTACTGTTGCATCAGAAATTATGGCGCTTCTTTGTCTCTCTGAAAATTTAGAAAACCTTACACAAAGACTCAAAAAAATTATTGTTGCTTATCGTTATGATAAAACGCCCATCACCGTTGCTGATCTCAATGCGGAAGGTGCAATGGCAGTTCTTCTCAAAGATGCTATACAACCCAATCTCGTACAGACAATTGAAAATAATCCTGTTCTCGTTCATGGAGGACCTTTTGCCAACATTGCTCATGGTTGCAATTCAGTTATAGCAACAAAAACTGCTTTAAAACTTGCTGATTATGTTGTCACAGAAGCAGGGTTTGGAGCAGATCTTGGAGCAGAAAAGTTCTTCAATATCAAATGTAGGCAAGCAGGTATTGTACCAAATGCTACAGTGATCGTCGCAACTATTCGTGCATTAAAAATGAATGGTGGTCTGGATAAAAATAACCTGACAGAAGAAAATATCACCGCTTTAGAAAAAGGAGCTGCCAATCTTTTACGACACATAGAAAATATGAAGCACTACGGTATTTCTTGTGTTGTGGCTATCAATCATTTTGACAGCGATAGCGATGCTGAAATAAAAACATTACAAAAAATAGTTGCAACAACTGGACACAAAGCTATTATCTGTAAGCATTGGGAACAAGGTGGAAAAGGCGCTATAGAACTTGCACAAGAACTCGTTACCTTGATTGAAAAGCACGATTCTGATTTTAAAGTTCTCTATCAAGATGATATTCCCCTCGTTCAAAAAATTAATTGTATTATAACAAAGCTATACGGTGGACGTGGTGCCATTATCTCAGCCCCTATTCTCAAACAACTTGAAACTTGGGAAAAAGAAGGTTTTGGCGTCTACCCTATTTGTATGGCAAAAACACCTTATTCTTTTTCTTCTGATCCCAAGCAATACGGTGCTCCTGTTGATTTTGAAATTCCCATACGAGAAGTTCATCTCTGTGCAGGAGCCGGTTTTATTGTTGTCATTTGTGGAGATGTTATGACCATGCCGGGACTACCCCATTATCCCACGGCTGAAAAAATTCATCTTGACGAAAATGATCAAATACAAGGACTTTCATAAGTTTATAATCATGAAATCTATCATTCATTATAAAAAGCATTTTATTACAAAAAAAATAGAATTTTTAAAAGCGATATAGACAAATGTCTTATTTATATGATATAAGTTTCTGTCCTTTTGGATATGCCTTTAAAAGGACGTAGGTTTTCCTATTATTTGTGACACTGAAAAAAGCAGGATAAATAGTGCAAGTACTCGTTCGTGATAATAATGTTGATCAAGCGCTCCGCGCGTTGAAAAAAAAGATGCAGCGTGAAGGTATCTTCCGTGAAATGAAAATGCGTAGTTATTATGAGAAGCCATCTGAGAAGCGTGCTCGTGAAAAAGCTGAAGCTATTCGTCGTACACGCAAGCTTGCTCGTAAGCGTGCACAAAGAGAAGGTTTTGTTAGTAACGGACGAACTGTTGCGGTAAAGTAATATACTTTATGATATTATATAATTGCATAAGCAATAGATAGTAAGCTACTAGAAAATTTTATCTTCATAGGCAATTGCGATGAATTGCTTGTGTAGGTTTTTATGTACAATGTTATCTAATATGTTAGTTATTTGAAAATAATAAGGTTTCTATCATAGAGGTGGTTTTTATTTCACTCTTATATTTTAAAAATAGATAACAAACTACACTTGAGATATTTAAGCGACTTTTTCCTATGTAAATTGAGTGCGGGGTGTTTTATTATCACTTTTCGCTATAATTTTCTCCTTCTGGATATCTCTTACATCACTGCTTCTTATGTGCAAATTTCATGATGAATTTCTTTTTGTCATTAAATATTCTACATCTTTCGATCATCCTAGGTCTGATTACAAAACAAAAATAACTATCGCAATATGCGATTGTGTGTAAAATATAATATCAAATTCATAATCCTCTTTCCCTTCAGTTATGTAACGAAACGATATAATTCCATAACTTTTTATATCTCTTGATTCTGTCTCTCTAAAGGATGACGAATTTCAACCACTGCACTATAGATTCTTTTTTCTTGATAAATTTCTTCTATTCATCACTTATGTAATTACCCTCATCAGTGTATCGAATAAGCCTTTCTATTTCATTCAACTTTCTTCTATACTGAGTTAGAGAAAAAGAAAATTGACAATAAACAGAGAAAACACTGTGTTTTAATATGGATGAATGTGCCTTTTATTACCATTTTTGATGGAAATGTTTTTAAAATTTAAATAACGAGTTAAGGTTTTTAACGCGGAGATTTGTTATTATAAGTAATCGTTTTTCATATTAAGTAATAATTCTGAATAACGTAAAGTTTCTCAACACTTTCTCATATTGAATCAATCAAGATTATCTTCTTGTACATCATAAGCGGGATTCGTACGCAAATAGAATAAAAGCTATTTAAGAAAAAACAAAAATGCTTCTTATGAATACCATAAATAATAGGAACTGCATAACATTGAAAGCTGGTAAATAGAACGATGAAGCCAGCTTATCTACCATACGGATAAGCATTATCATGGCATAAGATTAGAGTGTAGCAAATTTTATAAATGAATTATCACGAAAAAGTATCCTGTTAAAATTAGCCCTTCATATATCAATCTACTCTATAAATGTTGCTCATATTTTTACGCTTAAATGTTTTATTTATCGTATTATTTTGTTCATTCAAAACTTCTTTTCAAGCCACACAATAATCCCTTTCTGAACAGCTCTTTGTTCATAGTATGCATACATGCACTTTTACTTTGAGAAACAAACTCAAAAAAGAGATGCAATACTTTAGCCCTAATTTCCTGTACAAAAACTGCCTATGGCTCCAATATACTTTACTGTTTTATCACGCTTACAGCTACATAAAAATCTAATGTTTATTTATATCTACCCCCTCATAAACAAGATAAGCACTAAGAAATACAAACCTTTTGTTTTCCTTATTTTGATATTTTTGTAGCAATTTTTTCATCGTTTAGATCTCTTTAACGAGCAATGTGTCATACTTTTTATCAGTTTCCAGTCTTATCTTTCAGATTTTAAATTTCCAATATATGACGAAATAAAGGAGTTCGGTGTGCAAAATTCTCGTTGGTTTCGCGTTTCAATACTCATATCATGTATCTTAATAGCAACAGTCATTGTATTGGGTTCACCTCATTTGTTGCATGCACAAACATTTAATCAAAATTTAGGGCCCAGTGGTTTACCACTTCCGCGATTTGCTTCGATTAAACCCACCAGCGTTAATGTACGCGTCGGACCAGGAAGCAACTATTCTATCATTTTCACCTACAAAAAGAAGGGCTTACCTATTGAAATCATTCAAGAATATGATCAATGGCGCAAAATTCGTGATGCAGAAGGCGATGAGGGATGGGTGTATCAATCGCTTTTATCGGGAAAGCGAACTGCTATAACTATTCCATGGCAAAAAGATAAAACAAAAAGGCTGATGCTACGAAAAAACCCCACCGACAACGCAGAACTTGTGGCGGAAGTAGAACCTAACGTCATTGGTAACATCCGCCAATGTGATGGACAATGGTGCGAACTAAACATTAATAATACGCGCGGATGGCTTCAGCAACCCCAGTTATGGGGAATCTATCCTGATGAAAAAGTAAAAGGTTGGTGAATACTCAAACTCAACAAGTTTAATTTTTATTCCTCATTAAATATCCTCACTGCCTATCACAAGATTGATTTTTTGGTTTCAATCGCACGATTAAATCAACATGTGAAATTTCCATACCTTCTGGTGGCTTAGGCAAATTTTTAATAATGGGAGCTTCTTCCAAATTATAAGGAATATCAAGAATACGATTTTCGCCTTCTATATAAAAATGGTAGTGATCAGAGGTATTGGTATCAAACCAAGTTTTTGAGCCTTCTACGGCAATAATCCGTAATAATCCCGCTTCCGTAAATTGATGAAGCGTATTATAAACCGTTGCTAAAGATACAGGTACACCTACCCTCACCGCTTCCTCATAGAGCTCTTCAGCAGTAATATGACGATTTCCTTGAGAAAAAATCATATGTGCAAGTTCCAACCGCTGACGTGTTGGACGCAGACCATTTTGACGCAAACGTTTTTCTAACATAGAAATGGAATAATATTGCACAATTTTTCCACACTCTTTTGTGAACTGCTGCTCTTCATTCATATCTAAATTGTCTGCACTCACTGACATATTACAAACCCAAATATATTCCTACTAAATAAGATCAAAATACAAAAAAATGGGAATAGTATGGTGTAATCTTGTATTCCATTTTTAAATAATTACCTATGTAGAATACATAAAAAAAGGCTTTTGTCATTAAAAATGATATAAAATCATTTCCCTCTCTTTAAAATTTGCTCTAAAAGTAGGTTGGGAAAAGCGCAGAAATAAAGATATATGCAAATAAATGGAGTAACAATGGCTGAACAAAAGTCTCGCTACACTTATGAAGAGCTTCTAAGCTGCGCTCGCGGCGAAATGTTTGGTAGAGGTAATGCGCAATTGCCAGCACCGCCAATGTTAATGATTCATCGAATCACTCAAATTAGTGAAACTGATGGTAAATACGATAAAGGAATGGTTCGCGCCGAATTTGACATTACACCAGACATGTGGTTCTTTAATTGTCACTTTATAGGCGATCCCGTCATGCCAGGATGTCTCGGACTGGATGGTATGTGGCAATTAACAGGTTTTTTTCTTGGTTGGCTAGGCGAACCAGGCAAAGGAAGAGCAATATCAACAGGTGAAGTAAAGTTATCAGGGATGGTAACTCCACAAACCAAAATTCTTGAATATGAAATAGATTTTAAGCGTATTCGACGTGGAAATTTAGTCTTAGGAATAGCTGATGGGTGGCTAAAAGCAGATGGAGAGACTATTTATAAGGCGAACGATTTACGCGTTGCTTTATTCAAAGAAGATTGAACGTTATTTCCGTCAGAAAGAACTTTTCACTATTCTGTATGGAACGAGGAGGTATGAATGCGTCGAGTTGTTGTAACCGGAATGGGAATTGTCTCCGCAATTGGAAATAACCCTGGAGCTGTTTTAACCAGTTTACGTGAAGCAAAATCCGGAATTTCTTACGCACCTCAATATGCTGAATTAGGCTTTCGTAGCAGAGTTTATGGCAAGCCCGATATTAATATAGAAGAACTCGTAGATCGACGTGCTCTACGTTTTCATGGGCGTGGAACAGCATGGAATCACATCGCCATGGATCAAGCAATTGCTGATGCGGGTCTAGAACCGCATGAAGTATCGAACGAACACACGGGTATTATTATGGGTTCTGGAGGTGCTTCAACACATTCAATCGTAGAAGCTGCTGACATTACACGCCAAAAAGGTCCAAAACGTGTTGGACCTTTTGTTGTCCCTAAAGCGATGAGTTCCACAGCATCTGCAACATTAGCAACTTTCTTTAAAATAAAGGGGATCAATTATTCAATCTCTTCAGCTTGTGCTACCTCCAATCATTGTATTGGTAATGCTTACGAAATGATACAATATGGTAAACAGAAGCGCATCTTTGCCGGTGGCTGCGAAGATTTGGATTGGACACTATCTGTTTTATTCGATGCCATGGGCGCTATGTCCAGCAGATATAATGACATTCCTCACAAAGCTTCACGTGCTTATGATGTTAATCGTGATGGTTTTGTCATTGCTGGAGGTGCTGGCGTTTTAGTCCTTGAAGATTTAGAACTTGCTAAAGCACGTGGTGCAAAAATCTACGGAGAAATCGTTGGATACGGTGCGACATCCGATGGACATGATATGGTTGCCCCATCAGGAGAGGGAGCAGAACGATGCATGCGCATGGCCCTTGCAACAGTCGATAATAAAATTGATTATATCAATCCCCATGCGACAGCAACTCCTGTTGGTGATCCTCCTGAGATAGAAGCTATCCGTCGTGTCTTTGGAGCAGGTGATCAATGCCCCCCCATTTCCGCTACCAAGTCTCTAACAGGACATTCCTTGGGAGCAGCAGGTGTTCACGAAGCAATCTATACATTGTTAATGATGAATCATAATTTTATTTGTGAAAGTGCCCATATTGAAGAACTTGATCCAGCTTTTGCTGATATACCAATCGTTCGTGAACGACGTGATCATCAACAACTGAATACCGTATTGTCGAATACTTTTGGCTTTGGCGGTACCAATGCAACGCTTGTTTTCCAACGTTATGTATAAACAAAAGCTCTTAGTAATTGAAAAAAGTACGGTCTTACGGAGAATAATATGAAAGGTTTGATGGAGGGCAAACGCGGCCTTATTATGGGAATTGCGAATGACCATTCAATTGCTTGGGGCATTGCCTGTCAGCTCGCACAAGCAGGAGCGGAATTAGCGTTGACTTATCAAGGAAATGCTTTTGGAAAACGTGTTCATCCCCTAGCAGATAAACTTGGCTGCAAATTAGTGCTAGAGTGTGACGTTGAAAAAAGTGAAAATATTGATTACGTCTTTGAGCAACTTGAAAAAGAATGGAAAACAATTGATTTTATTGTCCATGCCATTGGTTTTTCAGATAAAACTCAGCTAAAAGGGCGTTACGTTGATGTTACAACACGTGAAAACTTTCAACGCACGATGGTTATTTCAGCTTATTCCTTTACTGAAATTGCCCAGCGCGCGGGTAAGCTTATGCCCAATGGAGGAACACTTTTAACTCTTACCTATGGTGCTTCACAGCAAGTTGTGCCTAATTATAACATCATGGGTGTTGCTAAAGCAGCTTTAGAAGCTATGGTACGTTATTTAGCAGCGGACTTTGGTCCTCAAAATATTCGTGTCAATGCGATTTCCGCTGGTCCTGTTAGAACTTTAGCAGGTAATGGTATTGCAGCTGCACGGGCAATATTTTCACATCAACGCCGTAATGCCCCATTACGGCGTACCGTAGATATTCATGAAATTGGAAAATCTGCTCTTTATCTACTCTCTGACTTATCATCAGGTGTTACAGGTGAAATCCATTATGTTGATTCAGGCTATAACATCATGTCTATGCCAATACTTGAAGAACTGAAAAAAAGTGACGATTCCCAAGAAGAATAAAATTTGTTTCATTGCACTAAAAAAGAAAATCAATCATGTACATAGTGCTTTAATCGGGTATTGAGTACTTTCTCAGCTATATAATAGTGTATTGACTTATAATAATATGACGTAAGGAATATGTGCAAATGTTTGTAAGAATAAGTCAATACAAAACCAGATGTACGATGCCTTGTTTCGCAAAATATTTTATAAAAGCCGGAATATTTCTTCAATCCATGGTTGATAAAGTGTGTATTTTATGACGTTATTTACCTTACTAAAGCATACGCTTTTGCCATTGCTTATAAATCAATATCCAACCCTCATGCCACCGCAGTTTGAAACAGAGATTAGAGAATTATTAAAACCCTTAGTTTCAGCTTTTGTGTAGCAAATTGAAAAAATATTCCTACCGTTTGATTTATTCTTGAAACGCAAATACAATCTAATTTAGGATGAATATGAAGGCGTAAAGAAATCAATCATTAATCTTACTATTGTTCTTTAATGAAAGCATTGCTCTGATGTGTCAGGTAAAATAGAACACCCAAAAACACTATAGCTGTTTCTCCTTCATGCATTTTTTAAAGATATCTCTCAATGCACGCCATTCCATTTCACAATGGTACCTGTAGAACGTATAAAAAATCCTTGTGAAGTACATAAAATCCTTTTTTTACCACCATTTTAATGTTTATACAGATGACAAACCGACACCGTCATTTTACTTGCCATGTTCTAATATTGAAACAACCCTTGACACTTGAGATGATTCATTAGAAGTATCTTTAATAATTTTTATCCACATACTAACCCGCTTGTGACAAGCAAACATATATTTTTAATTAACTCAATACAAAAATAAAATGAATCATTTATATAAATCAATTTTTTATCTTTATAATCACATTATTTTTCAGTTTAAATGACAGCCATAAACAAGTACAATAACATTTTTTCAATCTTAGACTTTCAAAGTTATAATTCCAAAAATCATTTCTTGCATATAAAAAACAGAATTGACATGTGAGAAAATAAAAGGCTTAAATATCTCTACTGAACAGCTTCAAGTGCCAAGAGCTGTCTCACAACATTTGGGGGTGTAATGATGCTCGTCTTCCTCCTTCATAAACATAAAGATGGGGATGTGCACAATAGCTTTATCGGTTACACTATTCACGGTCACCGTCGCAAATTGGACTTAGGATTTTTAAGAGAGGTCTCTTTAAAACAAGCACGTGAATATATAACAGCAATCGTGTTTTTTGGGACGTTCTATTTTACCTGACACATCAGAGAAATGCTTTCATTAGAAAATGAGAAAAATAAAGGTGTGAGATAATCTCCATTATTTAAAAGATATTGCTTTAGATAGCGTAAAACTGAATTTAAAAATGATTGTAGAAATGGGAACAGATTTTCAGCTTTAAAATTTCATCTTCTTCCCAAATTAGATTCTCTTCTTGTTTTAAAGAATTACAAAAACAGAGATTCACAATATCCCTGCCCCGATATTCTTAGCTTATACGTTACATAAATAAGATGCTTCTACCTAATGAGTCTTGTACTATTCTGTTTGCAAATATCATTGTGAGATGAATTTAAGAGACAATAAAAATATCTTGTTCATTACATTACATAAACATGTGTAAGTGGAAACGATAATTTATCTTCAAAGAGATAGCTCTGAGACAAAAGCCAAAACTTTTATATTTCAGCCATGTTTCATAAAGAATCGAATGATATGAATCTATAATTTTCTGGAATATGACCGCCTTATACAACCATCAATAAAATCTATTTTATATGTCTATCATAACATGTTTCTATTTTTTACGATTGGAATTATTAAAAAACAGGATATCATTGAATTTCGTCCTTGAGGGCGCGGCTTAGTAATGTGTTTGCCGCTTCAGTTATATTTTTACCACAATAGAGAATTTGATAAATTTGTTCTACAATGGGCATTTCTACCCCAATACGCTGCGCCAACGTATATACTTCCTTGGTATTTAAGTATCCTTCCACAACCTGACCAATTTGTTTTTCTGCTTCTTTTATATCTATTCCTTTACCAAGAAGTATTCCAAAACGGCGATTACGCGACTGATTATCAGTACATGTCAAAACCAGATCACCTAAGCCTGTCATTCCCATAAATGTGGAAAGCTCAGCACCCATAGCCCCCCCTAAACGACTGATTTCAGCTAGTCCTCGTGTGATAAGAGCTATTCGTGCATTTGCCCCAAAACCTATGCCATCTGATATTCCTGCACCAATAGCAATAACATTTTTGACTGCCCCCCCTAATTGAACACCAATCATATCTGAACTTTTATAAACTCTAAAAGTTTTGTCACAATGAAAAAGTTGCTGCAATTCTTTACCAAACTCAACATCAGAAGCTGCTATCGTCATTGCAGTAGGCCAACCAATAGCTAGTTCTTGCGCAAAAGTTGGTCCAGAAAAAACAGCTAAAGGAATTTTTTCACCTAAAATCTCACGAGCAACCTCTTGTAAGAAACGTCCAGTACCATGTTCTAAACCTTTTGTAGCCCAAATAACGCGTGAATGCTGATCTAAATAAGGCTGAATATTATACAAAACTTGATGAAATACATGGCTTGGAACAGCGATTAATATATTGTGACTTGCCGTTATTGCAGTTTCAAGGGAAGCTTCAAGTAATAAATTTTCAGGAAATCGAACATCGGGTAAATATACTTGATTACAACGTTGTTCCTGTAATTCTTTGATATGTTGAGGACTATATCCCCAAAGTAAAACATTATGACCATTACGGGCAAGAGCTATCGCTAATGCAGTACCAAAAGAACCAGCACCTATAACTGTCATTGCAACGGTTTTCATTAAATTTTCTGATTATTCTCTAAATTTTTGATTTCAATTGCATATTATTATTACAAATAATTTTAATGCTATACTAAATACCCCACGGACTTTCTCTTTTAAATTAAAAGTATATTCAAAATAATGATACTCATTCCACTGATATCTTGTACTTATCCCTGCTTTATATCCTACGAATTTCTTCTACGAAGCTGATACATGCCGCATCAGCTCCGTAGATATTTCTAACAACTACTCCACAGGAAACTGCGTATTTGGATCTTGCTCCATGGGCATTTCTGAACCAGGTGCTTGATCTACAGGAGTTTGCGTACTTAGACCCTGCCCCATAGGCATTTCTGAACCAGGTGCTTGATCTACAGGAGTTTGCGTACTTGCACCTTGCTCCATAGGCATTTCTGAACCAGGTGCTTGATCTACAGGAGTTTGCGTACTTGCACCTTGCTCCATCGAAACCTCTGAGCCCTGTATCTTTTCTGGCTGTTTTCTTACGGATATATCTTTGTTTGATAACTGCTCAGACACTGAAGAATCATCTCTACTTGATATTTCCGGTTCAATAACACGTCCTGAACCACCCATCATATTATAATTCAAATGAGAAATAGCCCACCAAGTTCCCCCAATAATAACAAAAACGCAAATAGCAGCAAACCACAACGCGCTTAAATTCCACTTGGCGTCTGGACCAGAATTCAAGTGCAAAAAGAAAACAATTTGTACTATAATCTGAATAATCGCCATCCCAATAAGATACGCAACCTTTGTACTAATTGCCCAACTTTCCATCATTCCATACATCACAGGAATAAAAGAACCCAAAGTGAAAAATACAGCCAGAATAAAACCAACCAAATAGGAACCAGTACTGGGACCATGTGTTTCATTTTGCACGCTCATCACAACGCTCCTAATAGATAAACCATGGTGAAAACACCAATCCATACAATATCAAGTAAATGCCAAAAAATGGAAAGACATGCTAAACGTGTTTTATTGTTCTGATCCAAGCCATTACGACGAAGATGAAAAAACATCACAACCATCCAAAGAAGGCCAACACTTACGTGAAGTCCATGAGTGCCAACCAAAGCAAAAAATGCTGACCAATAAGCAGAGAGAATTTCCCGTCCAAAAAGCTGTAAACCTGTTGCAGGATCAATACCCGCATAAGCATTTGGATCGAAATAAAAAACCTTACTCAAAAGTTCATGAAATTCGTAAAGTTCCATACCAATGAAGCAACATCCCAATACAAAGGTAATAGCCATCCATAAACGCACACCACTGATGTTATTTTTATGTGCTTGTGCCATTGCAAAGCCATAAGTGACGGACGAAAACAACAAGAAAGCAGTCTCAACCAAAACAAACTTTAAATCTATAAACTCACTGCCCGCTTTACCACCACCATAAGAAGCAGAAAATACAGCAAAACTTGAAAACAGTGTCGAAAACAGGATTAAGTCTGAAAGAATATAGACCCAAAAACCAAACGTCATTACCGAGCTACTATCGTGGTGAAGTTCATCTATAGTACTCGCGTTATTCATTGTTACAGCACTCATACTGTCACTCCTTGTTCTTTAAGAACAGCCGTAAAGGCATCTTCAGTTTTTTGCACTTCTTCAGCTGGAATATAGTAACCATGATGATCACCTGTTAATGAATGACACACAAGCGTTGCAATAAAACCAACCAGTCCAACCGCAACAAGCCACCAAATATGCCAAACAAGCGCAAAACCAACAACTAATGAGAAGAAGCCAGCAATAATTCCAGCCGATGTATTCGATGGCATATGAATTTTTGTAAATCCACTTGTCGGCCGTTGATAACCACTTTTCTTCATATTCCAATAAGCATCATCAGACTGTATCTTTGGAAGGAGGGCAAAATTATAAGAAGGAGGCGGTGAAGAGGTAAACCATTCAAGTGTACGTGCATCACCCCAAGAATCATTTAATGTTACCGGTAAGTGCCCTTTATGCTTAATACCGTACCAAATCGCCAAAACAACCTGTAGCACAAAACAAAGGATACCAAGTAAGATAATACAAGCACCCAATGCAGCAATAATAAACATCGGCTGCCAACTAGGTTCCATGTAATGCTGCAGACGACGCGTCGCCCCCATTAAACCAAGCGCATAAACGGGGAAAAAGGCAAGGTAAAAACCAATAAACCAACACCAAAAAGATGTAATACCTAGTATGCGATTTGGTTTATAACCAAAAACTTTTGGAAACCAAAATGCAATCCCCGCTAAGTACGCAAAAACCACACCTCCAATAATTGTATGATGGAAATGTGCTATCAAAAAGAGCGAATTATGAAACTGCCAATCAGCAGGAACAATAGATAATAAAACACCTGTTAATCCACCACCAACAAATGTAAAGATCATACCCATGCACCAAAGCATAGGAGGCTCAAAGCGAATCCGACCTCTATACATCGTAAGCAGCCAATTAAAAACTTTTACACCGGTTGGAACTGCAATAATCATCGTAGCAATACTAAAGAAGGTATTTACAGCTTCACCCCCACCCATTGTGAAGAAATGATGGCCCCAAACAAGAAGCGAAAGAATCAAAATAACCAACATGGCCCATATCATTGAAGTATAACCAAAGAGGCGTTTTGAAGAAAAAGTTGATACAACTTCAGAAACAATTCCAAAAGCAGGAACAACCAAAACATAAACCTCAGGATGACCAAAAACCCAAACATAGTTAATCCATACCATCGGATTTCCGCCACCAACATTGGTAAAGAAATTCATGTTCAAATAACGATCACATGCCAAGAGTGCAAATGCTACAGCCAAAACAGGATAAATGACTACAATAAGAACATTGCTGACAAAAGCACTCCAACAAAAAATAGGCATTCTCATCATTGTCATTCCAGGAGCACGCATTTTAATCATCGTTGCAATAAAATTCACTGATCCCATTGTTGTTGCAATACCAGAAAGCTGAAGTGACCATAAATAATAATCTACCCCTGTATCTGGACTCGTTTGCAATTCTGTAAAAGGTGGATACATCAACCAACCACCACGACCAAAATTCCCAACACCTAGGGATATGTTAATCAATATCGCCCCTGCAGCCGTAATCCAAAAACCTAGATTATTTGCAAAGGGAAAAGCAACATCACGCGCACCAATTTGAAGTGGTATAAGATAATTAAAAAGACCAAATAAAATAGGCGTGGCCATGAAAAAAATCATGATCGTACCATGCGCCGAAAAAATTTGATCAAAATGCTCAGGGGGCAAATAACCTGCTGTTTCACTCCCAAGAGCTAAAGCTTGATGCGTTCGCATCATAAGTGCATCCGCAAAACCGCGAACAAGCATAATAATTCCAAGAACGATGTACATAATACCTATGCGTTTATGGTCAACCGTTGTAATCCAATTTCGCCATAGAATCCCCCACCACCCAAGTACTGTTAGAGCAATAACAGCAATTAAACCAACCAAAACAATCGCAATACATGTATACAAAACGATCGGTTCATGTGCAAGCGCATGAAAAGCACCTGCCGTAGGATCTGTAAGTCTTCCAAACATTTCTCAACCCATTTCAAATGAAATTCAAGTTTAAAAGAAACCTTTGTTAAAAGGGCTCTTTACTTTATTGACTCTGTTAAATAACATCAGGATCAAATACTGAACATAGTGCACCCCATAGCGTCTGAGCAGCAGCACGTTTCATTAAATCTTCATTACATACCGTCTTTTCATCGACACATCGATTAACAACACGATAGTAAAGCCGCTTCTCAACAGGTGCAAAATAACGAACTTCAGCATCTTTTTCCTTCGCAGCAATATCACCCATACGAGGCGCAATAGAAAGTTGACGATAAGATGAACGATCAAGTACTCGACCATTAGCCCGAGCTTTTACAATCCAATCCTCAAAATCCTGCAAAGACACAGAATGCCACTTAAACCGCATACCCGAAAAACCATCACCACTATAATTTGCTGAGGCCCCTTTGAATACTCCTTGCTCTTCAGCGACCAAATGCAACTTAGCATTCATCTGCGGCATAGCGTAAAGAACTGTACCCAATTTGGGAACCCAAAAAGCATTGACAGAATTCTCTGACGTCAATTGCAATAAAACTTGACGTCCTTCAGGCGCATAAATCTCATTAATCGATGCAACACCGTATTCAGGATAAATAAAAAGCCATTTCCAATCAAGAGCAACAGCATCAATCTGTAATGGCTTTCCTTCACCTACAACTTCCACTGGAAGAGGATTTGTAGGTTCAAGCTTATAGGTATAATAAGCTGTTAATGAACCTAAAACCATTACAATTACAACTGGAATACCCCACATCAATGCTTCAATTTTATTTGAATGTGCCCAATCAGGAGAATAGTCCGCTTTCATATTCGATGCACGATATTTTATAGCTAAAAATACCACACTCACCATAACTGGGATAACAATACAAAGCATCACCACCACACAAACAACGATCAAAATGAGCTGTTGACGTGCAACATAACCTGATGGCTGCATAACATCAATTTTACAACCAGACAAAAGCAGTGCTCCCCCTAAAATCACAAGCATTTCTAATTGTCTAACAAAGCTTTTCATCTCTATTTACCCCCGTCATACGCACTAAAAACTGTCATAAATATATACCTCACATTGTACAGATTTGAAAATAATTATCAAGAGAATTAAATGCCTATATTACTCTTATTAAACGCTTACTCTTTACCTATCACAATTTAATTGTTTTGCTTAATTGTTTTGCAATATACTCAAGTGCAAACCGATATCCATCACCTCCACACCCAGTTATGATAGCGTCTACACCTGCAGATGTATAAGAATGGTGACGAAAAGCTTCACGCTGATAAATATGAGATAAATGAACTTCTACTTTCGGCCCTGAAAACATTTTTAGGGCATCAAGAAGTGCAACAGATGTATGACTGTAAGCCGCTGGGTTAATGATCAATCCAGAACTTGCCTCTATTGCTTCTTGTATCCATGCCACTAATTGCCCTTCATAGTTACTTTGATAAAAATTTATTATAATATCATTTTTTTTTGCCCATTCTCTGCATCTTTTTTCAATATCTTCTAGAGTTTCAGTTCCATAAATTTCTGGCTCACGTTGACCTAGAAAATTTAAATTAGGACCATTTAAAATCGTTATTATCTCTGACATAGCAAGCCTTTTCTTTCAGACCTATCACTTATTAAAAAATATTTAGCATGTTTTTACGGCAATAAAGCTCCATCCTTAATCTCAAAGAATTCTGCGCGTCCTTTTAAGTCATCAAATAAAAGACGATCTGTTCCTGTCATAAATGTTTGTACAGCTAAATCATCAAGAATATCAAATAGAGCAGCACGTCGATGCGAATCAAGATGGGCAGCCATTTCATCAAGAAGAAGAATGGGAGATCTTTCCGACATCATACCTGTTAGACGTGCATGACACAAAACTAAACCTGTTAGCAGCGCTTTTTGTTCACCTGTTGAACAAGATGTTGCTGCTCTATTTTTATCAGCATAAAAAACCTGCAAATCTGCACGATGTGGTCCTTCTAACGTCCGACCAGCAGCACGATCCATTGCGCGATTATGCCGCAATCGATCACAAAATTGTTCTTCAACTTCAGTTGCTGATATTTCACTAAGAGCTGTTTCTAAAAAACCATCAATTTGCAAAAAAGCTCGTGGAAAAGGTATCTGTGAGGGCATTTGTGTAAACATGTCATTTAAAAGACGAATAACATCAACACGCGCCGCAGAAATAGCTGTCGCCAATTCTGCCATTTGCTTTTCTAAAGCATCAAACCAAGCACAATCTTCATTTCCATCTAAAAACAAACGATTACGTGCGCGCATAGCTCTATCATAATCGGCTATGCGGCGCCTATGCAAGGGATCAATCGCCAAAACCATACGGTCCAAAAAACTACGGCGCTCAAGTGAAGGACCTGTAAAAAGACCATCCATAGACGGTGTTAGGACACTAATATGACAATAATCTGTTAGGCAATCACTCGACTCATTCACACCATTAATATGGACCTTTCGACTGTTATCGCTAACCTCAAAAGCTGTACCAATCTTTACTTCACCATAAAGAGCGCATTCAAGACGCGCAAATACAACAAATCCTCCACCATCACCATCTACAAAGCTAACGTCAGAATAAACAGCACGCCGCAAACCACGACCAGGAGAAAGAAAAGATAACGCCTCTAAAAGGTTCGTCTTACCAGCACCATTATGGCCAGTAAAAACCACATGCTGACCAGAAAAATGAATATTGAAAAAAGAATAATTGCGATAACGTAAAAGCTTCAGCTGCCTCACTGCCACTTTGTGCACATGACTGGCCATGCATTGCAAAACAACTGCCCCTAAACGCGAATAGGCATCAGTACATAGAGCACATCCGCATCATCATTATCACGAATCAGAGCTGGTGCTCCAGCCTCAGCCAACATAAAAACCATCTCATCACTTGAAAGCTGCCCAGCAATATCCAAAAGATAACGTGAATTAAATCCTATCTCAAGCGGTTCAGATGCATAAGTTACTGATAATTGATCTTCTGCACTGCCCGAATCTGGGCTATTAACAACAAGCCTTAACTGTCCATGCTCAATCGTTAATTTAACTGCACGCCCCCGATCACTTGAAATCGTTGAAACACGATCAACTGCAGAAGAAAAGTCCTGCCTATTAACAATTAATTCTTTATCATTTCCAAGAGGGATAACACGTTGATAATCTGGAAATGTTCCATCAATTAATTTTGATGTAAAAATCACAGAGCCTATAGAAAAACGAATTTTTGTCTCCGAAAGCTCTATACATACATCGCTATCATTTTCTTCTGAAAGAAGTTTTTGCAATTCTCCTACAGCTTTACGGGGAACAATAACACCAGGCATTCCCTCAACTCCCGAAGGAGCTTCCATCTCAACTTGTGCCAAACGATGACCATCAGTTGCAACCAAACGCAATTTCAAAACACCATCATTAATAATATGGAAATAAATACCATTAAGATAATAACGGGTTTCTTCAGTAGAAATGGCAAATTGTGTACAATCAAGTAAATGTTTTAAGCCTGATGCCGATAAAGAAAAACGATAACCAAATTGCCCAGGAAGCGACTCTGGAAAGTCTGACTTCGGAAGACATTGAAGCTGAAAATGTGCACAACCCGAAACAACGGACATTGTACCTGCTTGATTCTCATCGAGGGATAATACAACTTCATTGCTATCAGGAAGTTTTCGAATGATATCATAGAGCAAATGTGCCGGAACAGTTGTTGCTCCAGCTTGTTTAACATTAACTGCAAAAGATTCCATAACCTCTAAATCAAGGTCTGTTGCTTTTAACTGTACACGGCCATTTTCTGCATCAATCAACACATTCGATAAAATAGGAACAGTATTACGGCGCTCTACCACACGGTGAACCCGACCAAGAGACTTGAGAAATTGACTGCGATCAACTGTAATACGCATAAAAGCCCCGTATGATTTACTAAAAACTATAAGAATTCCTTAGAATTAAAGAATAGATCCCTTTAGAGAATCGCCTGCTAGAGTTTATTAAACCTCTCTTAAAATGGCAAGTCACTCCTGCATAAGAAAAAATAAATCTTTTCATTAAATTCTTTAAAGTCTCTCCAAAGAAAGAAACGATAAACACTATACAGCCTGTTCTCCAATCAACCGCTTAAGCAACTCAAGTTCCTTAGCCAAGGTCTGATCACCACAAACCAAATCTTCAATTTTACGCACAGCGTGTAAAACTGTTGTATGATCACGCCCACCAAAACGGCGCCCAATTTCTGGTAATGAGCGAGGAGTTAATACTTTTGCTAAATACATTGCAACTTGCCGTGGCTTCACAACCGTACGTGTTCGACGATTAGATAACAAGTCCTGTTTAGAAACATTATAATGGCGTGCTACCGTACGCTGAATTTCTTCAATCCGAATACGCTTAGGTTCACCAGGACGTGTCAAATGACCTAATAACTCATCAATCCGCTCTAAAGATAAATCAGACTCAAAAGATTGACGAAACAAGAGCTGATTAAACGCACCTTCAATATCACGCCCCGACCCTAAAACCGTTTTCGCAATATATTCCAAGATATCATCAGAAATTGATACCATGCCATCATCTTGTTGTGCCACCTTCAACCGCTGGCGCAACATTTGCAAACGCATTTCATAATCTGGTGCTTCAATTTCAAGAGCTACCCCTCCCTGAAGACGAGAGCGAACGCGAAGATCAAGCGATTCTAATTCTGCTGGTGGACGATCTGCAGCGACAACAACCTGTTTTGCACTATCAAGCAACATATTAAGCAAATGGCAAAACTCATGTTGTATCGACTTACCCTGCAAAAACTGCATATCATCAATAATCAAAAGGTCGATATCACGAAGCTGTTCTTTAAAAGAAAGAGCATCATTATCACGAATAGCTGTTGCAAAACGCCACATAAAATATTCAGCAGTTAAATAAATAACGCGCGCAGACGTTAAACGCTTCAATGCAGAAGCAGCAATCGCTTGAAGCAAATGTGTTTTTCCTAAGCCAACAGATGCGTGAATAAAAAGAGGATTAAAACGCAAAGCACTTTTATGCCCCTCTGCAATGGAACGCGCAGCTGCTAAAGCAACACGATTAGAAGCCCCCTCAACAAAACTTTCAAAAGTATAGCGAGAATCAAGTGGAGATCCAAAAACTCCCGTTTGAGAACTCTTAACTGAATGCTCTGCACAACTTTCAACAAAAGATGAAGTCGCTTGCTCCTCTAGCACAGCAGAAGGAACACTTCTTTTACAAACGACGTCTCTTGAAACGCGTTCCATACCACGAACAATAACTTCAACACGAAGAATTGCTGAATTCTCTTGTTTCCATAAATGAGTCAAAAGAGAACCATAGTGATTATTAATCCATGAACGTAAAAAAGCTGTAGGAACAGAAAGCTTTACAAGAGTATGGCTATATTCAGCAAGCTTCACACGTCCAAACCAACTGGTATAAGCCTCAACACCAACCTGCACCTTTAATTGCGCCATAACACGTATAAAAGCCGCCGCACTTTCCTCCTCTGAAACAATAGAATGCCCTATAGAAGCATTTCTACAAACGTCCTCATCACTCTCTGTCATCCTATTCTTTATTATGTTCTCTGCCGACAGGATATTCACCGAAACCCTTTTAAAGGAACTAGCTTTAGAGTTCAATTTATCCACCATCTTCCATCCTGATAAAAATAAAATTTTGTCCTGCCAAACAACTAAAATAAATCTAGCGAAGGCAAAACGCCCTACCCCAAATAAGATTACTCACCCTCCCCTAGGATAGCCTCATCACAACCCCACTAACAAAGATGACCAATAAGATTTACTTGCACTCATGATATGACCCACCCTTCTAAAATGGTAAACATATCCATTAAGAAAACTAAAAAACCGTCAGAAAACCTCTCCAACACAAAAGTTTCGAAAAGCCTAAATCAAAACATCTTGTATTCAACAAAATACAGAATAATGCGCTGATGTGACCCCTTCATGCTTCTTAGTCTTCATAAGAACCATACAAAACAGCAGAGGTAAAATGCAAGAGGTCAAAATAAAATCAAAAAACCCGAAAAAAATGCTTATATTAATGAGGACTGAAAAAAATATTGATTCAATTCATTTTTTTTCTCTAAATTTACCAATAATTAAAGAATCTCTTCAGATTTAAAAAAAAAAATAAAATGCTTGACAAAAAAGACTCTGTACAAATCCACAAAGCTTGTGGATAACCATACCTCCCCCTATAAACTTTCTCTCCTTTTTCAAGTGGAGAATCATTATCGATTCTTATTTTCAATAGAAACTTTTTGAAATAATAAACAAAAAGCCAGCATCCTCATGGATACTGGCTTTGTTCTCAATTAAAGGAGAAAAGCTTAAACGCTGAGAGCCTTCAAACGTTTAGCTAAACGCGATACTTTCCTCGCAGCAGCATTTTTATGAAAAACCCCTTTAGAAACTGCACGCATAATTTCAGGCTCAAAATTCTTAAATGCAATCTCTGCAGATGCCTTATCGCCACCCGCTAAAGCATCATCAAACTTACGTATAAAAGTACGAACGCGTGAACGGCGGGCCTTATTAACCTGTGTGCGCGCCGCAACCTTGCGCACCGCTTTTCGAGCAGAAGGTGTATTCGCCATAAATATAATCTCTCTTTCAACACCTTGGTAAAATAAGTCTCAATAACAACTCTACCAATATAAATAAATCCAACCCAAGCAAAACTATAAAGCTGCCTATAACCGTGTGGGTTATAGCGCAATCCTAAAGCTAACGTCAATTAGATTTTCAAAGATAGCCATAAAAAAACGAAGCCAAACTCTTTGATCCGCAACTTTATAGCTTAATAATAGATATTCCTTAACAAACAAAAGAATTTAAACGGCTAACTTACGCAAGACATATTGCAAAATTCCACCATGATGCAAATAATCTAGCTCATCTTCAGTATCAACACGGCATAATAATGGAACGGTTTTTACCGTACCATCAGAAAAAGTAATTTTCGCTACAGTCTTTTGACGAGGTTTCAAGTTATGAATCCCTTCAATTGTCACCTTTTCATCTCCCTTTAAGCCTAAAGATTTCCAACTTAGCCCCTCCTCAAAAACAAAAGGGACAATGCCCATACCAACAAGATTAGAGCGATGAATCCTTTCAAAAGACTGCACAATCACTGCTTTGACACCAAGAAGATTGGTCCCCTTGGCAGCCCAATCGCGAGATGATCCATTACCATATTCAATACCTGCAAAAACAACGAGTGGAATACCTTCTTGTTTATACGCCATTGCTGCATCGTAAATGGTTTGTTCTGCCGCTGACGGATAATGAACCGTATAACCTCCTTCTCGACCATTTTCCCCTAACATGAAATTACGAATGCGAATATTGGCAAAGGTCCCACGCACCATAACTTCATGATTCCCACGACGCGTTCCATACTGATTAAAATCAGCCACTTTAACACCATGATCCATTAAATATTTTCCGGCAGGAGAAGCTGCTTTAATAGAACCAGCAGGAGAAATATGATCCGTCGTGATTTTATCACCAAATAAACCTAAAATCCGTGCATCTTTAATATCTGGTAAGATATCAGGTGTTTTCTGCATATCATCGAAATAAGGTGGATTGCGTACATAGGTGGATTGCTCATCCCAAGAATAGGTAGAACCCGTAGGAATCTGAACTTTTTGCCAATTTTCATCTCCCTTAAAAACATCTGCATACTTTTCGGCAAAAACCTTCCGCGTGACATTTTTTTCGATAAACTCCTGTATTTCTTGAGAAGTTGGCCAAATATCTCTCAAATAAATGGGGTGGCCATTTGAATCTTCACCTAGAGGCTCCTTGGTTAAATCTTTACACACCGTCCCGATGAGCGCATGTGCAACAACTAACGGTGGTGAAGCTAAATAATTCGCTTGCACATCAGGGGAAACACGCCCTTCAAAATTACGATTTCCTGAAAGAACCGCAGATGCAATTATACCATTGTCATTAATCGTTTTGGAAATAGCTGGATGCAAAGGACCAGAATTACCAATACATGTTGTGCACCCAAATCCTACTAAGTTAAATCCTAATGCATCTAAATCTTTTTGCAGACCCGAATTTTGAAGGTAAGCTTCAACGACTTGTGAACCAGGTGCAAGAGAAGTTTTTACCCATGGCTTACTCTTAAGACCCTTTGCCACAGCATTTCGTGCCAAAAGACCCGCTGCAATAAGAACACTTGGATTCGATGTATTCGTACACGACGTAATCGCAGCGATCACCACATCACCGTGACCAAGCGTATATTCTTCACCCTCAACCTGATAACGCTTATCTTGTCCAGAAGTCTTCTTATAGTCTTCGACCAATGCCTTCTCAAAACCCTGCCCAACATTTTCCAATGCAATACGTCCTTCAGGACGTTTAGGACCAGCCATAGAAGGGACAACGGTTCCCATATCTAATTCAATTGTATCACTAAAAATGGGATGAGCCACCATTTCATCATGCCACATCCCTTGTGCTTTGGTGTAAGCCTCCACTAAGGCAATCCGACTTTCATCACGCCCTGTCATATTGAGATAACGCACTGTCTCCTTATCAATTGGGAAAAAACCACACGTTGCTCCATATTCAGGTGCCATATTTCCAATCGTTGCCCGATCAGCAAGCGTCATATGCTCCAAACCAGGACCAAAAAACTCAACAAATTTACCGACAACACCCTTCCGACGTAGCATTTGGGTCACCGTTAATACGAGATCGGTGGCTGTTACACCTTCCTTAAGTTTACCTGTTAGACGAAAACCAATCACTTCAGGTAACAACATAGAAACAGGTTGGCCTAACATTGCTGCTTCTGCTTCAATACCACCAACACCCCAACCTAAAACCCCTAAACCATTTACCATAGTCGTATGCGAATCAGTTCCCACACAGGTGTCAGGATAAATCGTCTCACAGCCCTCTTCATTCTTCATCCATACACATTGTGCTAAATATTCTAAGTTAACCTGATGACAAATCCCTGTTCCTGGAGGAACAACGCGAAAATTTTGAAAGGCTTGTTGCCCCCATTTAAGGAAACGATAGCGTTCACCATTGCGTTCATATTCATGCTCAACGTTTTCCTTAAAAGCCATGGAATTGCCAAAAGCATCAACAATAACTGAGTGATCAATGATGAGATCAACGGGAATGAGAGGATTGATTTTTTCAGCGTTACCGCCAAGTTTAACCATAGCATCACGCATTGCAGAAAGATCAACAACTGCTGGAACACCTGTAAAATCCTGCATAAGAACACGTGCAGGACGGTAAGCAATTTCTGCCCCAGCGCTCCCTTTGTCGTTTAACCACTTAGCAACATTGAAGATATCCTCTTTTTTAACTGTGCGACCATCTTCGAATCGCAATAAATTTTCGAGAATAACTTTCATCGAAAACGGTAAACGAGAAACACCTTCAAGTCCGTTCTTCTCCGCTTCAATCAAGCTATAATAAGTATATTCTTTGCCACCAACATTTAATACTCTACGACAATTAAAGCTATCAATTTGAGTCATGACTGTCCACCCTCATACTATAACCACCCAATTTCCAGGAATGAACAACACAAACTACGAGTCAAGGTCGCAGCTTGAGCGCAGACGCAATTACCTCCGCCATCCATTTCCCCTCCACCCTCTAGGCATAATGCGGAAATCAGCGCCAGAAACCATTTTACACCAGATATTGATGTAAGGTATCCCTTATAGAACTATTTCTAGAACTATTCTAGGTACAATTGCATAAAAAATGTGTTTTTTATTCTATAATGCAATTAAAGAATATGAAAATAAAAACAAAATAGGCAATCACATGGTGTTATCAGGAAAAGATTTAGCCGCTTACAGAAACGAGGAAATTCTGTTTCAAGGTCTTTCTTTTTGTTTATTTTCACAGCAACTTATGACAATCACCGGTCCTAATGGTATCGGAAAGTCTACATTACTCCGAATCATTGTCGGTCTTCTTGAAGCTGCTGAAGGTCATATAATACTTAAAGACCATGATCAAATATACCCTGTTGCAACTGCTTGTCATTATCTTGGTCCTCAAAATGCTATGAAACCTCTCTTATCTGTCATTGATAATTTGCAATTTTGGGCAGATTTTTACGGTCAACATTTACGTTTTGCGCATGAAGCTCTTGCCGATATTGGTCTTTCTAATCTTGAACATTTACCCTTTAACGCTCTGTCAACTGGACAACAAAGACGCGTAGCTATTGCTCGCCTTTTGCTCTCCTATCGTCCTCTTTGGATTTTAGATGAACCAATATCTGGGCTTGATAACCATGCTCAAAAACTCCTTGCTCGTATTTTCCAGCGTCATCTCAATCAAGGTGGTATGATTATCGCTGCAACTCATAATTCCATAGGCATTCCAGAAAACCATAAAATCGCTCTGGAAAAATTTTTACCTCTCTAGGAGAGAATAAAATGAAAGCACTGTTCTGGCGTGATCTTAAACTATTATTAGCGCTACAAGCCACTTCACTAACAGGATTATTGTTTTTTATCGCTGTTGTTGTCATAACCCCCTTTGCCATTGGACCAGATCCCAAAACTCTTGCACAAATAGGACCAGGTATATTGTGGTTTGGAGCCCTTCTTGCAGGACTCCTCAATCTGAACAAACTTTTCCAAATCGATCGCGATGATGGTAATCTCGACCAATTTATCCTTTCAGGAAAAAGACACAGTTTTACACTAATTGTCTTTACAAAATGTCTTGCCCATTGGGTAGGAACAATGCTTCCTCTTATTTTTGCCACACCTATTTTAGCCCTCATGCTCCATTTAGATGTAGTAATAACTTTTACAACAATACTTACCCTTTTATGCGGAACACCAGCTATTATTTTTATTGGTGCTATAGGCGCTGCACTCGCAACCTCATTGTTGCACAGTACTTTGCTTATTTTTATCATTATCTTGCCGTGGATCATTCCAATTATGATTTTTGGTGTTTCCGCTGCTACAGCCCCAATAAACCCAAATACCTCTTTTCTCACTTCTCTAGCTCTTCTCAGCGCTTTTTCACTTCTTTTGAGTCTCTTTAGCTCTTTTGTTGCTGCGATAACGCTTAAACTTTTATCAGAATAATAAAAGATGATTGCCGCATAGCAAAACTCTGCCTATTATGAATTTTATGAATAAACTATCTCGTACATATAAAATCAGGTTACTCCCTGCAAGTTTCACCCTTTTCATGAAAATAAGCAGAGTCGTCTTACCTTGGTTGGCTGGCATAACATTGTGTTTCCTTATCTTAGGGCTTATTCTAGTGATGCATTCCCCTGATGACTATCAACAAGGCATTACTGTTAAAATTATGTACCTTCATGTACCCTTTGCGTGGTTGTCTACATTCTGCTATGTAACGATGAGTGCAGCGGCTTTAGGAAATCTGATTTGGAAATATCATCTTGCTGATGTAGCACTTAAATGTGGAGCGCCTATTGGGGCAATTTTTACCGCCTTGGCTCTCATGACAGGAGCGCTTTGGGGGCGACCTACATGGGGAACATGGTGGGTCTGGGATGCACGATTAACATCAGTTTTAATTCTGCTTTTTATCTATCTCTCCATTATCCTGCTTGGGCGTGCTTTTGACAACCAAGTAAAAGCCGCTCGTGCTACTGCAATTCTTACACTTGTTGGATTTGTTAATATCCCTGTTATTAAATTTTCCGTTAATTGGTGGAATACATTGCATCAACCAGCATCATTGTTACGTGCTGGAGGATCAACAATCGACAATGCTATGTTATGGCCCCTTATAACAATGCTCTTTTGTTTCATCTTTATGTTTATTGCTCTTTATTTGATGGCTATGCGAAATGAAATCAATCGTCATTATATCCGAATACTTCAGATTAAAAAATCCCGTCGTGCACAACAACAGGACGCTTCATCATGCTCGACCTAAATGGCATCCACGGCGGACTTTTAGGAAATCTATCTCAGAAAATTGATTTTTTCCTGAGCACCCTTAAACACGAGCAAATTGTTGTTTTAAGCTATGTGCTTTCTGCAATATGCCTCTTATGTCTTATTGGATATATTCTTTGCAAAGCCCTATACCAAAAAAAAATTCTCCAACAGCTAAACAAAAAAGAGCTGTCCCAAAAAGAAAAGTATAATGAAAAACATCCCTCCAAAACTTAAAAAAAATATATCTTTACCTGTTCTGCTTGTTTTTTTGGGACCATTTGTGCTTTTTCTTCTTCTCATGATGTTTTTTTTCAACTTTATGGGTAAAAAATACCTTCAAGATTCTTCTCTTCTCCCAAATGCATTGGCTGAAAAACCTGCCCCCAATATTCATCTTCCTCTTCTTGATAAAGAAAGTTATCTCAATTCAAAACAGTTTAAAGGACGTGTTACATTGGTCAATTTTTGGGGCTCTTGGTGTTTGCCCTGTCGCGAAGAGCATCCTATTCTTATGCAAATTGCACAAGATAAACGTTTTGATCTGATTGGTATTAATTACAAAGACAATAAAACAAACGCCCTGCGCTTTTTAAACAGTTTTGGTAATCCTTTTAAATTTATTGGCTTTGATGATTCAGGATATACAGCCATTGATTGGGGAATATATGGACCTCCAGAAACCTTTCTCTTGAATAAAGAGAGCATCATTATTGCCAAACATGTTGGTCCCTTAACATGGCAAATTTATCAAAAAAAAATTCTACCAAAAATTGAACAAGCGATTATGACAGAAGAAAAATAATGCAGGTTTGTAAAAACATAACGTTTTATCATGCTATGTATGCTATTTTATTTATACGGCCACGTATTCCTCTCAGAAAAATTTGACAAGAGTATTATCATTGTTGATTCAAAAACATGTGTAAAGAAATATCTGTAGAACAAACCTCCAAAATATGACAAAAATTTTAAGTAGTTTTCATTTTTCTTTAGAGATTAAATATCTGTTTGGGAGCTTTATTTTTGATTATTTGAACAAAACAATATTGCTATAGAACCATCGTTAGCTTAGTGACAGCAACCAACTATTGTTTTCAAAATCATATAGTATTTTTTCTCCGCTTTTTTATCTGAAATACACATTGTTATGAGGGGACTTCACCACTATTCTCATCTTTATAAAATAATAAATCTGCTCTTTTGCAGCGTCATTGTTATATTTATTCCCATTACACTTATCTGTTCGTAATAGACTCCATAAAGTCTATATTGAATCTATACATTCTTATTCTCTCGATAATTTCCCTTATGGTTATAACTAATAAGCTTGATTGAGTCTTAATAAGATAAATTCGAGTAAGAAAATATGGCTACAATCAAAAAGTCTCATTTAACAGAGAAGATAAGTTATGAGTACATAATCAATTTATCAATGAACATTATAAAAGAATTCATTGTAAGAAATAAACTTTTGAGATGTAAAAAGTACACAAGAAGCTTTTTCGAGAGGAGAAAATATATTTTACAGAGAACTCTTTTTTAAGCACTCTATGACGTAATTACTGATCTCAACAGAACGATCACTCGTATACACTAAAAAAACTCTAAGACAAGAAATATTCTAGAAGTTCATATGAGCTTATACGTAAACTTTTATGACGCAAATAAAATAGGCTTTTGTTGCAATCATCATTTTTTATGAAAAATATTTGATTATGTTTTTTCTTCTAAAAATTCTTGCGGTGTAAAACAATATGTTTTTGAGCAAAATTCACATGTGACTGAAATATATTTATTTTTAACCATTTTATTGCGTTCATCAATAGAAAAGCCTTCTAGAATTCCTTTAATTTTTTCGTGTGAACAAGAACATTGATCGACAAGAGAAAAAGGGTTAAAAACTCTAATACCTTGTTCATGAAAAAGACGGAACAAGAGCTGTTTACTACCGACTTGGGGATCTGTTAATTCTGAACTTTCAATCGTTGCCATGAGTATTTTAGCTTCCTGCCATTGGTTATCCAATTGGGTATGAGTTTTCGTTTCTTCTCGCTTTTGATGAGGGGCATCTATTTTATGATGAGACGATTCTTGGGGTAAAAGTTGGATCAAAATACCTCCAGCTCTCCAGCTTTTCTGCTGTTTTCCTTGTTGGTCACGATTAATTAATATAGCAACAGCCAGACGGATATCGGTAGGAATTTGTTCTGATTGATCAAAATAAATACGAGAAGCTTCTTGTAAATTTGATCCATCTAATGCAACTATCCCTTGATAGGGTTGCATATGGGGACCTTGATCAATTGTGAAAGCTAAAGTGCCTTTTCCTAAAAGTGTTTCTGAAGAGGTTTGACCATTGTCTATGGCTTGTTTAAGCTGTTCTTTATCAAAACGAGCGTATCCACGTAAACTTGAAGGAGGCAAAAAATCGCTCACCAACATATTAACTGGTCCATCGGAATGAGTTTGTAAAATAAATTTTCCCGTAAGTTTTAGAGAAGTTCCAAACAGAACCGTTAAAAGTAAAGCTTCTGCTAGAAGATAAGAAACCGGTTCAGGGTATTGATGTCTTGTGAGAATAGAATTTAAAGTTTCCCCAAGTTGTACGGCACGTCCACGGATATCAAGTTCTTCAACTTGAAAGGGAATAACACTATCATCTTCATGCAAGAAGTTGTTGTTGAGAGAGGCTTCATCTTTAGCTTGTTCACTCATAGCTTTGCCTTTTTTATATAATTTGTTGTAGGGAGGCTATTGTGGAGAGAAAAACGCATCTTGTAAACACCAAGAAAGAATTGCTTTTTGAGCATGAAGACGATTTTCAGCCTCATCGAAAACAACGGAGTGCGGTCCATCAATCACAGAATCAACCACTTCTTCACCACGATGAGCAGGAAGACAATGCATAAAAAGAGCATCAGATTTTGCTAATTTCATGAGAGATTCATTGACTTGATAAGGCTGAAAAATAGAATGACTGCGAGCACGAAATTCTTGTCCCATGGAGACCCATGTATCGGTCATAATACAATCAGCATCTTGAGCCGCTTTTTGGGGATCATGGGTTAGCATAAGATGTGCTCCCCGCTCACGTGCCCAATGTACAAATTGTTCCCGTGGTTCACTGCCCTTTGGTGTGGCAATACGCAAATGAAAACCAAAAAGAGCTGCAGCTTCAATTAAGGAATGAAGCACATTATTACCATCCCCCATCCACGCAAATATTTTGCTAGCAATTGGCCCCCGATGCTCCTCATAGGTTAAGATATCTGCTAGAATTTGGCAAGGATGTGTATCATCTGTAAGGGCATTAATGACAGGAATTTGTGCATATTGTGCCAATTCGAGCATACGTTGGTGTTTCGTTGTTCGCAATATCACGATATCCACAAAACGGGATAAAACGCGCGCCGTATCAGCTATGGTTTCACTATGACCAAGTTGCATCTCTGAACCCGTGAGCATGATTGTATCTCCGCCAAGCTGGCGCATACTGATATCGAATGAAATACGGGTTCGTGTGGATGGTTTTTCAAAAATCATCGCAAGTGTTTTACCTATAAAAGGTTTTGAACCTTTTCCTGCTTTAAAAGATGCTTTAAGGATCTTTGCATAATCGATCAGTGCACGTGCTATTGCTGGCGTTAAAATGGATAAGTCCGTGAAATGACGAAGAGCATTTGTCATGTGTGTGATATTTGTCTTTCTTTGTTTACTTGTGAAAGATACGCTATTGCTTTTTCAATACGATGTAAACTTTCATCTATTTCTTCTTCCCTAATGATAAGAGGGGGCAATAAGCGCACAACGTTGTTGTTGGCTGCAACGCTTAAGAGATATTCATTTTCCAAAGCATTAACGACAAGATTTGAAGGTACAATACACTGAATACCCAACATAAGCCCCATCCCCTGAACTGCGCAGATAATATCAGGATAGATATTGAGAATGTGCAAAAGTCCACTTTTTAGTTTATCCCCCATACGCTGAACATGGTTAAGAAAACTTGGCTCTAACAAAACATCAAGAACACTATTTCCTACAGCCATTCCAAGAAGATTTCCTCCAAAGGTTGAGCCATGTGTCCCAAGTGTCATGCTTTTTGCAACTTTATCCGTTGCAAGGCAAGCACCTAATGGAAATCCCCCTCCTAATCCTTTTGCGAGGGTAAGAATATCAGGCGTGATATCACTCCATTCATAAGCAAAAAGCTTTCCTGTTCGTCCTATACCCGTTTGGACTTCATCTAAAATCAATAACAGACCATTATCATCGCATATTTTGCGCAAAAATCTTAAATATTCATGAGGGACCGTTCGTATTCCTCCTTCTCCTTGAATAGGTTCAATAAGAATAGCGGCGGTATTTTTATTAATAGCGTTACGCAAAGCGACTTCATCACAAAAAGGTACTTGAATAAATCCACCAGCTTTAGGTCCAAAGCCTTCAAGATATTTTTCATGCCCAGTCGCAGCAAGTGCAGCAAGTGTACGTCCATGAAATGCCCCTTCAAAAGTAATTATTTCAATGCGTTCTGAATGACCAGCAGCATAATAATAATGGCGTGCCGTTTTGAATGCGCACTCCAATGCTTCAGTACCTGAATTGCAGAAAAAAACCTTATCCGCAAAACTATTTGCACAAAGCCGCGTGGCAAAAGATGCTTGTTCAGGAGATTGAAAAATATTAGAAACATGCCAAAGTTTTTCAGCTTGTATTTTGAGCGTATCAACCAATTTTGGATGTGAATACCCTAATGCGTTAACAGCAATACCAGATGTGAAATCAAGATAATGTTCTCCTTTATCGGAAATAAGCCATACACCATGCCCTTGTTCAAAATGCAAATTTCGTCGTGCGAAGCATTCATAAAGTGGTTGTATAGAGACGACATCCATCATAATTCCCTTTATATTTTAGTCTTTTCAATATATATACAAAGCAACACTACAAATAAAACAGCATGGTATATTTCGTTACGGTGCTTTCAACATTTCATTACGATTAGTGATTACACCTATAGAATAGATCATTACACCAATTGAAAAAAAGTCAATGAAGGTTCTACAAATAAGCATTTTGGGAAAAAGCCTTAAACAAAAGTGAAAGTTTAACCTATGATTGATTTGCAAGTTGGGGAAAACATTCTAAATAAACTCTTCAAGAGGTAAAGACTCTTGTCATAGAGTGAGTGCATATTGTAATTTACAATATAATAAGCAAGATGATGTGTTTTGATTTGTAAATCCACAGGTTGGATGATTTTTTTATGCTCACGTAGAGTGTAAAGTTCTTTCATTCAGCGTAATGAAAACATTATTTAAACATTTGAAGATGCAACGGGGGAGAGCATCTTAGTGACGTAATCGGAATGGAGTGCTGGTATGGGTTGGACATGTGAACGCGTTGAGCTTCTTAAAAAGCTTTGGAGTGAAGGGTTAAGTGCAAGTCAAATTGCTGCTCAATTAGGTGGGGTCAGCAGAAATGCAGTCATCGGCAAAGTACATCGATTAAAGTTACCAGGACGTGGTAAGACAGCACAAGGAAGCACGCGTGCGCAAAAAACTCCCGTGGGAAGCAGCAGCCCATCATCTCCACGTGTGCGTCGCAACACATCCACGGTATCGCCAATAAACACATCATCTGTAAGTATTGAAGAAACAGCTTTAAAGACAGAATTTGTAGTGGAAGATGTAAAAGAAGTTGATATGTCCACAAAATCCAATGTCGTTGTGCCTATATCACGTCAACTTAATCTTCTACAATTGAGTGAAAATACATGTAGATGGCCGGTTGGCGATCCATTATCAGCAGATTTTCATTTTTGTGGTGCAGATTCTGATGAAAATAGCCCCTATTGTGCCTTTCATGCTAAGCTAGCATTTCAACCAATATCTGAAAGACGTCGGATAAGAGTGTAATATCCTCAATTGAATCTCGTATTCTACGCCTTCTGCGCTTCGCTATTAAATTTTAATTATCGAATTATTATGAGAAAGAAATTTAATGGAGCTTTTAATAAATGAAAAAATTTCTTCATGAAACTATTCAACGAAACTGTATCTTTTGGTGCTATTGCGCAGCTGTGTGTTGTAAAGTTATATTCCTGTTTATTTTCACAATTTTCTTTAATTTAGTTGTACTGCTTTTAACACTATCCATAGCGACATCTTTTGAATGAGCTAGTTTCTCAATTTCTCATGTTTTTATGCTTCGTGTATTTATATAGAGTAATGCTGTGGTTTATAAAAATAATTTATCGCTTTGCAACCTGAATGAGATCCATTTATATCTCTCTCATTTTAAGTCCTCTTATATTGAAACAATCAAAATCTTTTGTTTGGGCGTCACGAGCGAGATGAGAACTGTGGAGAGTTAAAAACACTTAAAGAAAAGCATGCCTCTTATAAATGCTTTCAAGTGCCAAGGACTTAAAGGGTTGTTGCAACATTGGGAGATGGCAAAGTGTATAATGATGCCAGATTGCTCTTTTATTAAGTATAAAGATAGGGGGGTGCTTCATGGATTTATCGTTATACCCTTCACGGATGCCGTCGCAAAATAGGCTTGGGAGCGTTGAGAGATGTTTCTTTAAAACAAGCCTGTGAATACATGCAATTCAATGTTATTCTGTTTTGCGTGAGGGATGTGCCCCGTTAAAGAATGCGATAAACAAAAGCGTGAAGCAATACGTAGAATGTAAAATAATATCTTTATAATTTTTTATAAAAAATTATAAAGAAGGGAATATTGTATTCAAGGCTCTTACGAAATATACAAAAACAATAAATTATAAGTATAAATAAATATAAAATTTAGAGCGACCACAATAACATCACTTTCCTTCTCCCGACACAAAACGGCGTAACCAAACATAAAGCGCGCCTTCTCCGCCATGCTGACGCGCTGCTTGTTCAAACGCGTGGACATAATATCGAAAAGCTGGTGTTGATAACCAATACGGAACAAATCTATACAAAGCTCCATCGCTCCCAACGGATCGTCCTTTTCCTGTAATCACAAGGACATAACGCAATCCTCTCTGCTGAGAGGACTGTAGAAATTTTTTTAAGAAAAAATAAGCTTCTTCCTGCATATAACCATGGAGATCAAGACGCGCCTCAAGAGGACAACGACCTTGGGAAATTTTACGATATGCAACATGATCAAAGAAATGAATCTTTTGTTCTTGTGTAACTGACCTCTTTTCTCTTTTAATAATTGTCGAGGGTTGTTGATTTTCCTGAGACAATGAGGAGATTTGAGTTACAGGCTGTTTTTTATCATTAATATTTGCAATAGTTTCTGAAGTAGAAGAGAGCATCTTACCGTGAAGCGGTGTTATCGTACGACAAACCATCTCCCATAAAAGACGATCTTGTGGAGCCAATAAATCTCTTTTTTGTCTCCATTTACTTGAGGACATTTTAATTTCTCATAAATCATTGAATGCTTATGGAAGAAAAACAAAAAGTATTTTAATTTTCATTTTCTGTAGCAAAAAGCTTCCAGTTGGGATCTGACGATAAACTATTGCGAACAAAAGTCCAAATATCCCTGATTTCTACAATAGCATCAGGATCACCGTCTATACGCTCGCCCTGTTCATTATAAGTAACAGAAATCATTTCACTGACAATACGTATCGTTAAAAGTTCATCTTTTTCTTGTATTGCCGCCGCAACAAATTCGGCCTTATTAATTCCAACAAAAGTGAATTCTATTCTTTCTTTATTTTTTTCTCGTTGCTCAATAGCCATACAAAAGCTCTCAAAAACATCCTGACAAAGCAAGCTTTTAAGTTGATTGCGATCACCTTTGGCAAAAGCTGTTACAATCATTTCATACGCAATTTGTGCACCTTTTATAAAAAGTTGAGGAGAAAAATGAGGATCAATTCTATGAAATTCCCGCAAATTTTTATTCAAAACACTCCCCTCCGGTGAAATTTTATCAATTTCACTAAAGTCGTCTTTTTGTGAATTTTTCTGATGAGGGAACGAAACAATATTATCAGCCGTTTCTGCTTCAACTTGTTTTTTAGAACGTCGTGAATAAGGATCAAAGGGTGGCTTTTCAAACCCAATTCGTTTCCCTAATACATTACGGAGTTGCACAAAAATAACAACCATAACAACAAGAGCTATGACAAGTATAACGTCAAATTCCATAGGCGCTGTCAATCTCCAAAGCTTAAGTCTCTAATAAACATTGCAGTCAATACCATTTATCAATAAATATGTAAAATAAGGAATCTTATCATTCAAATATTTTTATAGATTTTGTATTTAAACGGAGTTCTCTTAAGAATTTCTCCCCCTACTCATCTAGAAGGAAACTTTCATGTGATAAAACTTTATTCTATAAATCCTCGTTTTTTTGTTGTTATCTTTCTTTGCATTCTTTTAATCGAGATTGCTGGTTTTATCTTTGTTGGTCAAGAAATTGGTATTTTGGCAACCTTGAGCTTGGTTATTCTCACAACCATAGTTGGGGTTGTTTTATTGCGAATTCAAGGGATTAGCCTCTTAAAAAATATACAAAATGAACTTATCCAAGGACGCACATTAGAGAATAATATTATTAATGATGCTTTCATCATGTTTAGTGCAATTTTACTTATTCTTCCCGGCTTTGTAACTGACCTCTTGGGAATATTACTTCTTATTAAACCAATTCGCTCTGTTGCTTGGCATTTCTTTGCATCATTAAAAAACAAAATGAATCCCAATACTAAAAGAAAAAATGACTCTGAAAAAATAATTGATCTAAAAGCAGAAGATTACACAATTCATGATACGACAGAATCTCCATGGCGCAAAAATGATGATAACCATTGAAATGCCTAAAAAATCTGTAACAAACTAAAAAAATATTCAAGATAAAGAGCGCATTTCTTGCAACCTTTTGCAAGGCGTGATAACCAATCTGGTCTTTAGATCTAAAATAAATATACATATTATAATGGAAGAGGTTTGTCGTATGGCCGAAGATGAAATGAATAACAGTGGTGGAGAGCCGGTTTTTGCTGTATTAACTCAATATTTAAAAGATTTATCATTCGAAAACCCTGGTGCTCCTCGTTCATTACGTGCACGTGAAAAATCACCACAAATTGATATCAATATTAACGTCAATGCTAACCCAATTGGTGATGACAATTATGATGTCGTTTTGTCTCTCTCCGTCAAAGCCAATGATGAAACTGAAACCTTATTTCATGTAGAACTTATTTACGGTGGTGTTTTTCACCTTAAAAACATTCCACAAGAACATGTTATGCCACTGGTCTTTATTGAATGTCCCCGTCTTTTATTTCCATTTGCTCGCCAAATTATATCTGATGCTACTCAAAGTGGTGGTTTTCCACCTTTGTGGATTGATCCTATTGATTTTGCAGCACTCTTCCAAAAGCGTCTTTCTGAAGAGCAAAAAGACAATCAAATACAGCCCTCTTAAAAAATTTATTTTTTTTGCTATCAAAAAGCCCCTTGATATATTATTGGTATATTAGGGGCTTTTTTCCTTTAGACGACTTTTGCGGCATGATAAGCCGCAAGCATTGCAATATTGACAACATCTGTATCGCTCCCACTAAACGGTACAATTTGGACAGATTTTTCCAATCCAATTAAAATAGGACCAATGATAGTTGCTTCACCGAGTTCTTGTAACATTTTGCTTGCAATGGAAGATGCGTGATATCCAGGCATAACCAAAATGTTAGCAGGCTCCGTTAATCCCATAAATGGATATTGCTGCATCAATTTGGAATTGAGTGCCACATCAGCACTCATTTCTCCATCAAACTCAAAATCAACTTTGCGTTCATGCAAAATATTAATCGCATCCTGAATTTGCTGCGTCGTCTTCCCTTTCATATAACCAAATGTAGAAAATGCTAAAAATGCTACCCGTGGTTGATATCCAAATCCTCGCACAAATGAAGCTGCTTGTTCAGCTATATCTGCAAGTTCTTCAGCATTAGGATTTTCATAAACGGCTGTATCCGTAATAAACACAATTCGTCCACGGCAAATAGCCATTGAAATACCAATCAATCGTTCTTTTGGTTTTTCATCAATTGCACGACGTATATCGATCAACGCTGTTTCATAATTGCGTGTCACCCCTGTAACCATTGCATCAGCATCTCCTAGTGCCACCATACACGCAGCAAAATAATTGCGATCATTGTTGATACGACGATGACAATCACGCAACAGCCAACCTTGACGCTGCATCTTTTTATAAAGATAATTCGCATAAGCATCTGTACGGCAAGAAAGCTTAGCATTCATAATAGAAATACCTTCACGCTCCAGATCAATTCCAGCGATAACAGCCGCTTCTCTTACTTGCTCTTCACGACCAACCAAAATAGCTTGTCCTAATTTTTGATGAACATAGGAAACGGCTGCTCGCATAACTTGCTCTTCTTCACCTTCTGCAAAGACAATTTGTTTTGGTGCTTGACGAACATGGTTATAAACTCCACGCATCATCGAGGAAGTAGGATCACGTCTCGCATTCAAATCGCGCTCATAGGCCTCTAAATCATCTATGTTCTTTTGCGCAACACCGCTTTCCATTGCTGCTTTTGCTACCGCTATTGAAACAACCGTAAATAAACGCGGATCAAAAGGAACAGGGATGATATAGTTAGGACCAAACTTTAATCGCTTTCCATAATAAGCTTCTGCAACGCTGTCAGGCACTTCTTCATGCGCTAAATTAGCAAGAGCCTTTGCCGCAGCAATCTTCATGTCTTCATTAATAACTCTTGCACGCACATCAAGCGCACCACGAAATATATAAGGAAAACAAAGAACATTATTAATCTGATTTGGATAATCGGAACGTCCTGTTGCGACAATGGCATCATGACGCACTTGCATAACCTCTTCCGGCGTAATTTCTGGATCGGGATTAGCCATAGCAAAAATAATCGGCTGGGGTGCCATGGATCTTACCATTTCAGGAGTAAGAGCACCTTTAGCAGAAACCCCAAAAAATATATCTGCACCTTCCATTGCTTCCATAAGCGTACGTTTATCTGTTTGAATAGCATGCGCAGATTTCCACTGATTCATTCCCTCTTTGCGGCCTTCATAGACCACACCCTTTGTGTCACATAATATGATATTTTCGGAACGAAAGCCCATCGCTTTAATCAATTCAATACAAGCAATCCCTGCAGAACCAGCACCATTACAGACTAACCGCGTATTTTGCATATCGCGCCCTGTTAAAGTCAAAGCATTGAGAACACCCGCAGCAACAATAATCGCTGTACCGTGTTGATCATCGTGAAAAACAGGTATATTCATCACCTCGCGTAGGCGGCTTTCAATCATAAAGCACTCTGGCGCCTTAATGTCTTCAAGATTAATTCCACCAAAAGAAGGTTCTAAATGGCGCACCAAATTGATAAAACTTTCTGTATCGTTTATATCAATTTCTAAATCAATGGAATCAATATCCGCAAAACGCTTAAACAACACTGCTTTGCCTTCCATGACCGGCTTAGAGGCAAGTGCCCCTAAGTTGCCTAACCCTAAAATAGCGGTTCCATTTGAAATAACAGCAACAAGATTACCTTTTGCTGTATAATCATAAGCTAGCGCTGGATTTTGAGCAATTGCCTTAACTGGAACTGCAACACCTGGTGAATAAGCAAGTGCTAAATCATGCTGTGTTGCCATAGACTTTGTTGCAATAATCTCAAGCTTTCCTGGTCGACCACGACTATGAAAATCTAGAGCTTCTCTTTCGCTCGCACTGTAAACAGTTTGAGACATTTTCTGATCCTGCTCGCTCTTTTTCATCTCACTTTATTTTCTCCAAAAACAGTGTAAATTTTGCTTGATAATGCGTATAGTCATTAAATTTGATTCATATATTAGAAATCGCTATTCTTGCCTTAGCAAATCTGATGATGCGTTGCAATTTAGAGATAAATAGATATTGAAGTAAACAAAAAAGAGTAAAAACTTCACTTAAAGGAAACAGGCCTCGTACAAATGGATAAAAAAAACAATCATAAAAATAATTTAATTCCACAGCCTGCCTCCCCATCTGCTTCCTCTCAAGAACGTCTTACACCTATGATGGAGCAGTACATAGAAATCAAAGCCGTCCATCATGATTCCCTTCTCTTTTACCGAATGGGGGATTTTTATGAATTATTTTTTAATGATGCGATTGAAGCTGCTCAGGCTTTAGGAATCACACTCACAGCACGCGGAAAACATTTAGGACAAGATATTCCTATGTGTGGTGTTCCCGTTCATGCTGCAGATGATTATTTACAAAAACTGATTGCTTGTGGTTATCGCGTTGCTGTTTGTGAACAAATAGAAGATCCTGCTGAGGCAAAAAAACGGGGCTCAAAATCTGTTGTTCGGCGTGATGTTGTTCGCCTTGTAACCCCTGGAACGATAACAGAAGAAAAACTCCTTGATCCAACACGCGCAAACTATTTGATGACACTCTCCCGTATAAAAACCGGAGATGGAGAAGAATTTGCCCTTTCTTGGATTGATATTTCAACAGGTATATTTCGTGTAACAGAAAGCCGCCAAGAAAAACTTTTAGCAGATATTATGCGTGTGGATCCACAAGAAATCATTGTTTCTGATTCATTTTTTCATGATAAATCTCACAAGTCACTTTTTAGTGTTCTTGCTCGTATCGTTTCACCTCAACCTGCTTGTCTCTTTGATGCACTCACCGCTGAACGCGATATTTGCAATTATTTTAAACTCTCAACTCTTGAAGGCGTTGCCGATTATTCACGCTGTGAACTCTCTGCAATTGTAGCTGCTATTCGTTATATCGAAAAAACACAAATCACGCATCGCCCTCCCCTCATGCAGCCTGAACGCCAAAATGAAAGTGCAACTCTTTTTATTGATGCCGCAACCAGATTAAGCCTTGAACTTATTCGAACGACATCAGGTCAACGGGATGGAAGTTTATTAAAAGCTATTGATCGCACTGTAACAGGAGGAGGATCACGCCTTCTTATTGACCGCCTTATTGCTCCCCTCACCACTCCTTCAGCTATTGATACGCGTTTGGATTCTATCGATTTTTTTCTACGTAATCCTTCTCTTGCAGAAGCGATAAAGCTTATTTTAAAGGGGGGACCAGATATGCCCCGCGCCGTTTCACGTTTGGCTCTTGGACGAGGAGGTCCCCGTGATATGGCGACAATCCAGCGTGGCTTTGAAATCATTCGTGAATTGCATCAACTTCTTGATAATGAGCTTCTTCCTCAAGAAATAAGTGATGTACAACAGGTGTTCTCAAACTTACCCACAGCGTTATACTTTCATTTAGAACAAGCATTAGCTGATGATCTCCCACTCCTTAAACGTGATGGTGGTTTTATTCGTTCCAATTATCATAAAGAGCTCGATGAAATGCGTGCTTTACGTGATGAATCTCGCCGTGTCATTGCTGAACTTCAAGCGCAATATGCCCAAAAAACAGATATTAAGACGCTTAAAATAAAGCATAATAATATTCTAGGTTATTTCATTGAAGTAACCAGCACACAAGCATCTGCTCTTACAAATAATCCAGAAGCTAAAGCACGTTTTATTCATCGGCAAACAATGGCAAACGCTATGCGTTTTACGACAACAGAGCTTGCTGACCTTGAAAGCCGTATTGCCCATGCTGCCAATCACGCATTGACACTTGAACTAGAGATTTTTGATATTCTCGTTCAGGAAATTACCGAACAAGTTGACTTTATTCGTAAAGCCTCTGAAGCACTTGCTATTTTAGATGTCTCTGTCGCTTTAGCATATCTTGCTGAAGAACAAGGATATTGCCGCCCTAAAATTGATCTTTCACTTACCTTTCATATCACAGCAGGACGCCACCCTGTCGTTGAGCAAGCACTCCGCAAACAAGCAGCAGAACCTTTTATTGCCAATAATTGTGATCTCTCTGTGCAAGAAAATCAGCAATATGCAGCAATCTGGCTGTTGACAGGGCCTAATATGGGAGGAAAATCAACTTTTTTGCGGCAAAATGCTCTTATTGCTATTATGGCGCAAATGGGGTCCTTTGTTCCAGCAACTTCAGCACATATTGGTGTCGTTGATCGCCTATTTAGTCGCGTTGGAGCTTCCGATGATCTTGCACGAGGGCGCTCAACCTTTATGATGGAAATGGTTGAAACAGCAACGATTCTCAATCATGCTAGCCACCATTCCCTTGTTATTCTTGATGAAATAGGACGTGGAACATCAACCTTTGATGGACTTTCTATTGCTTGGGCTGCTGTTGAATATCTCCATGAAGTTAACCATTGTCGTGCTATTCTTGCTACCCATTTTCATGAAATGACTGCACTTACCGAAAAACTTGACAGACTGCATAATGTAACCATGAAAGTCAAAAACTGGGATGGTGATGTAGTTTTTCTTCATGAAATCACACCAGGAGCTGCTGACCGTTCCTATGGTGTACAAGTCGCAAAGCTTGCTGGACTTCCCCCAGCCGTTATTACACGAGCAACAGATGTACTCCATCAATTAGAACAAAGCGAAATGGCTGGAAAAGGACATAAACTCATTGATGATTTACCACTCTTTTCTCTTAAAGCAACATCTCCCGTCAATGAAGCAAAAAACAAACATTGTATACTTCACGAAGCTTTAAAAAATATTCATCCCGATGAACTCTCTCCTAAACAAGCTTTAGAAGCAATTTACCACCTCAAACAGCTTGAAAAGAGTAACCCTTTATAGAAAACAGATGTTATTTTTTATTAAAAAACCTTCTTAATAGGAGATAACGTAACCATTTTTGATATACCACAGCATAAACAGTTATTTATCGTATTCCCATCGCTTTTCTACATAATATATTTTGATAAGTGTAATGGCCTATAGGCAAAACCCTATGCATTATATTTCATATTTCCTTAGATTAATATTGGCTCTTATACAAAAAATTGGTCAAGATCGACTATTTTTACAAGATAGTCGTTTTTTGTAAAGATTGTCATGAAATCTCCTCCACCTTGAAAATACGCCATATTTAGTGAATTATGCTTTTTCACGATCGATATTATTGTTATCATAGCAACATTTCTAGTTTAAAGCTGTTGGTGTTGGAATACCATCCCATTTTGCATAATAAATTCATGGATAATGGATCTCGTATTTTCTTCACATTTTAAGTTATAAAGAGCTCTTTTACTGTTTTCATATGAAACATATAATCAGATATATCACAGCTGTACTTTATTTTCATAAACATCCTTCAACTCCTTCCCACACCTTAATGGATAAGGATTTTCATTCGAATCAAGTCTGCAAATAGTCCAGCTTCTAACGGATTTTCCTTGACTTCCTAATCATGTGCTTCTCTTAAACTCAAAGCTTTACAAACAAGTCTAAGAATATTCACCACACACTAAAAACACACTTAATATTTAAGGAAGATGCCGTATATCACAGTCCTAAATGACAGTGTTTTACGGTACAACAAGATAATGCCACCAGTACAATAAATATCTTTCATAAATATGAGTAATAAGAAATCATAATCTCATATAAGATTGGAATATGATATGAAAAGTAATTATACTGTATCTGTTTTACATAGCTGCTAAAATAAGCAATCTACCGCAGTTTTTAGTTGTATTGATAGCTTTTTAATCATACTCATCATGACTCGAAATATTCTGATAAGTTCATAAACTCATAAAATAATTAGCTTAGAATATCGTGCAAAAGATGCAAAAAATCAGAACACTATCTCTATTCAACTCATCAAATATTACGTACTGCACCCTTTGCAGCAGATGTGGTCATCGCTGCATAGGCTTTGAGAGCCTTTGAAACTTTACGCTGACGCTTCTCAATCGGTTGCCAAGCGCCTTTTCCTTTTGCTTCCATCTTAGAACGGCGCTGCTTCATCTCAACGTCATCCACCAACATATGAATTCTACGATTTGGAATATCAATTTCTATGATATCCCCCTCTTCCACCAACGCAATTTCTCCTCCTTCAGCAGCTTCTGGTGAAATATGTCCTATTGAGAGCCCTGAACTTCCCCCTGAAAAACGTCCATCTGTAACAAGTGCACAAACCTTGCCTAATCCTTTAGATTTGAGATAACTCGTTGGATAAAGCATTTCTTGCATTCCAGGTCCACCACGTGGGCCTTCATAACGGATTAAAACAATTTCACCTGTTTTAATCTTATCAGTTAATATAGCTGAAACAGCTGAATCTTGGCTTTCAAAAATTCTTGCTGGACCTTTAAAGGTTAAAATTGACTGATCAACACCTGCTGTTTTTACAATACAGCCATCTTTTGCAAGATTTCCATAAAGAACTGCCAATCCTCCATCTTGTGAATATGCATGTTCCCTATCGCGAATCACACCTTTTTCACGATCAAGATCAAGGCTCTCATAGCGACAAGATTGGCTAAAAGCTGTCTGTGTTGGAATACCACCTGGAGCGGCACGATAAAATGCATGAACTGTTGGCTCATTAGTTTGCTTTACATCCCAGCGATAAAGAGCTTCTTTCATTGTTTTTGCGTGAACCGTATAAGTCGATGTATCAATGAGTCCCGCCGCATCCAGTTCGCCTAGAAGCCCCATAATACCACCAGCGCGATGAACATCTTCCATATGTACATTTGCAACAGCAGGAGCAACCTTACATAAAACAGGAACACGACGTGAAAGATGATCAATATCCGTCATGGTAAAATCCACCTCACCTTCTTGCGCCGCGGCTAAAAGATGCAGTACTGTATTGGTTGATCCCCCCATGGCAATATCAACGGTCATTGCATTTTCAAAAGCCTTGCGTGAAGCAATAGAGCGCGGCAAAACTGTTTCATCATCTTCTTCATAATAACGTTTAACCAATGCAACAATCTGTTTTCCAGCTTCTTCAAAAAGCATTCGTCGATCTGAATGTGTTGCTAACATTGATCCATTTCCAGGAAGCGAAAGCCCCAATGCTTCCGTTAAGCAATTCATAGAGTTGGCCGTAAACATCCCTGAACAAGAACCACATGTAGGACAAGCTGCACGCTCCATTTCAGCAACTTCTTCTTCTGAATTTTGTTCTGAAGCTGCTGCAACCATGGCATCGACCAAATCAACCGTTAGATCTTGATCCTTCCATTTAATCTTACCTGCTTCCATAGGACCGCCTGAAACAAAGATTGTCGGAATATTCAACCGTAAAGCAGCCATTAACATACCAGGCGTAATTTTGTCACAATTAGAAATACAAACAAGTGCATCTGCACAGTGTGCATTAACCATATACTCTACAGAATCAGCAATGATTTCACGTGAGGGCAAAGAATAGAGCATTCCATCGTGCCCCATCGCAATTCCATCATCTACAGCAATGGTATTAAATTCTTTCGCAACACCACCGGCAACGGCTATCTGTTGTGCGACTAATTGCCCAAGATCTTTTAAATGGACATGCCCTGGTACAAATTGTGTAAAAGAATTCGCAATCGCAATAATGGGTTTACCAAAATCTGCATCTTTCATCCCTGTTGCACGCCAAAGACCACGGGCTCCTGCCATATTGCGCCCGTGAGTCGATATTCTTGAACGGTAAGAAGGCATTATTTTTTCCCCTCAAATAATTCCATTTTGCTTGTTGTGCTGTAACTTCATTATAAAAACAAGAGCTTTAATATTCAAAAGAGAAAAATACCTTGTACTGCGGCATTTGAAGCACAAAATTAAAAGCTCTGCATAAACTTTTTCATAAAGCCTTTGTTTTTTATTACCTGTTAATCAACATCTAATCCCTGTGCAAGTCCACGTTTGAGACAAATATCAAAACGCTTCAGTATGACACGAACTGTTCCAGATTTTTGTATGCCAGATTTGGTTAGCATATTGCATCTATCTGTTTGCGTAATTTCTGGAATTGGAAAGAATATAAAGAAATCGTGATAAAAATCTATCATCTCCTTATAATTCAGCTTTACACCTTTCAAACGCATTCATAAAAATATCTTTTAAATAATGATGACGCATTATCTCATGCTTTTGTTTTTACACTCTTCAATAGAGCTACTCCCCTCAGGAAGAACAAAACACACCAAACAAAATACACTTGTATAGCCTTTATACTCATTTTAAAGAGACATCTTTCAATGCACTCGAGCCCATTTCACGATAGCGCCTATGAATGGTATAACAGCCCCCGTGAATAATATAAATCTATAAGGGACATCTTCACACTTATGAAGAAGAAAACTGACACCATCATACATTTTTTTATCCCCATATCGTGAACGTCCTTGGTAATTGAGACAATTAAAAAGAGATATTTTTATTCCTTTCTTCAAGTGTTTTTATCCACATGGCTCTCCCTGCTTATGACATCAAGCAAGTGACTTTAATTGTTTCAATATAAGAAGATCTCAAATGAGAGAACCTTATGATATTCGGGACTCTCATTCCAGTTGTAAAAAATTAATTATGAATATAAATCAATACTTAATCTAATTATAACTCACATTACACACTTTACGAAAAAACAGATAGAATTTATAAAGAGTACAGCTTTTTCTCGTAAGGTAATCTAGTGCAGAGTTACAATTTGTAGTTCATGCTCATTGGCTCCAGCAAGGGCGATAGAACGCTCATCGGATAAAATGATAGGATAACCTGTTTCACCAAAGAGAGCCCATATCGTAATGCCTGGGGTCATCGGTGGAAGATCTGGAAAGTTTTTAGCCAGATCATCTGTACAAACTTTTTTTAAATAGGCAATCTGTCCCGCATCAGAGTAGGATGTGTTCTGAAACGACAAGTTTTGTTTGTGTTCTCCCATTTCACTGTTCCTTTACGCCTTAACTTTTATGACTCACCACTACTGACTTTAATTGGAATCTGTTTTATTTCTTTTTTTAATTTTGGTTGATACAGATTAATTGATAAAAGACCATTTTTCAACTCTGCATTTGTAACATGCATCCCTTCCGCGAGAACAAAGGTTCGCTGGAATTGTCGCGCAGCTATACCGCGATATAAATATTGATGATTTTGGTTGTCTGTTTGTTTACCATGAATAACCAATTGATTATCATCGAGTAAAATATTAAGATGGTTAATCTTAAATCCAGCAACAGCCAAAGTTATCCGGATATGATTTGCATCATCACTTTTATGCAAACGTTCAATATTATAGGCTGGGTAAGCCTCATCAGCTTTACCGATACGTTGCAATATTTTTTCTACGGTTTCAAACCCTAAAAGAAAAGGATTGGAGAAAGGCGTCACATGTGTCATTCATGAGTATCCTCTTTAAAACGGCTTTACTTGACCAAACTCTATAAAAGTGTTCGCTGCACTCCTCTCATATGGCGAGCGTGAATGATAACTTCAAGAGAGAAGATTTAAGAGAGTTCAATGCCTCAAAGTAACATAAAATTATCAAAGGTGCGAAATTTATTTAGTATATTGTATAATAAAGATGAAATTGCGGAAATATTTCGCCGTTTTTCTGTGCAACGCCCAACACCTAAGAGTGATCTTAACTACATAAATACTTTTACACTTTTAGTTGCCGTTGTGCTTTCGGCTCAAGCGACAGATGTAAGCGTTAATAAAGCGACAAAAGAATTATTTTGCCTTGCTGATCAACCGGAAAAAATGGTTGCATTAGGGGAAGAAGAAATAGCAAATCATATCCGTTCAATTGGCCTTTGGCGTGCAAAAGCACGTAATGTTTATGCGCTTTGCAACTGTTTAATTGATTATTATGGCGGTCAAGTACCCGATACGCGTGAAGCACTCATGGCCCTTCCTGGAGTGGGGCGCAAAACGGCTAATGTGGTCTTGAATGTTGCTTTTGGTCAGCCTACATTGGCAGTAGATACACATATTTTTCGCTTAAGCAATCGTCTTGGTTTGGCGCCTGGCAAAACACCAGAAATTGTTGAGAAAAAATTATTAAAGATTATACCGGTTCATTATATTCGCCATGCGCATCATTGGCTGATTTTACATGGTCGCTATATTTGTCAAGCCCGTAAACCACAATGTACGCAATGCATTATTGCCGATTTATGTAAAGCAGCCATCAAAACAAATGCAATTCCAGCACCTTTGGTTGAGCTTCAAGGCAATGGAGCGCCAATTTTTTTGTAATACGGTCTTGCTATTTTGTGTATACTAGCTTATGAAAACATCTTTAAGAGCCGCCCGGCAGGGCATGCCGTGGCTGTTTAAATGCTTGTTCAAGCGTTGGTCCGCTTGAGTGAATAAAATGTTTGATTGAATAAATTAATGTACGGAGTAGCAAAATGCCCAAGATGAAGACCAAATCATCCGCTAAAAAGCGGTTTAAAATCACTGCGTCAGGCAAAATTAAAGTAGCAGCTGCCGGTAAGCGCCACGGCATGATTAAGCGTTCGAATAAATTTATTCGCGATGCACGTGGAACAATGGTTTTGTGTGAACAAGATGCTAAAAAAGTCATTCAGCATTATTTGCCGAATGGTATTTAAACCTTACGCTTTTGATTTTGAGGAGATTATAATATGGCTCGTGTGAAAAGAGGTGTGACAGCACACGCTAAGCACAAAAAAGTTCTTAAACAGGCTGAAGGTTTTTACGGTCGTCGTAAAAATACCATTCGTGCAGCTAAAGCAGCGGTTGATCGTTCAAAGCAATACGCTTATCGTGATCGCAAAAATAGGAAACGTACTTTCCGTGCTTTGTGGATTCAGAGAATTAATGCGGCTGTTCGCGCAGAAGGTTTAACTTATGGACGTTTTATTGATGGCTTATCAAAAGCCGGTATTGAGGTTGATCGTAAGGTTCTTTCAGATATAGCAATCCATGAGGCAGAAGCATTTTCTGCTTTAGTTGATTCGGCAAAAAAAGCTTTAGAATATTTAAAAGATACGACACCTAATGCTTTCGAAGGCGCTGTCAAATAAGCCAGTCGTGTTCTCTTAAAGCATTCATTTATTCGAGGTCCCGTGCTGGCTATTGCGAGTGCGGGTTTTTCTTTATTAAAAAATAGGCAAAAATATGAATGATATTGAGCGTCTGGAACAAGAAATTTGTTTAGCCTTAGAGGCAGCAGGTGATGAACAAGCACTTGAAGAAGTGCGTATTGCAGCATTGGGTAAAAAAGGTAGTATCTCTGAAAAATTAAAAGAATTAGGAAAAATGGATGCTGGCGAGCGCCATAAAGTTGGACCAGTTCTTAATGGATTAAAAAATCGCATTTTAGAATTATGGGCACAAAAGCGTGATCTTCTGAAAAGACAGGCAATGGATGCCCGTCTTTCTCGTGAAACAGTTGATGTTACCTTGCCTGTTCGCTCTTCACCTATAGAACGGGGACGCATTCATCCTATTTCACAAGTGATTGAGGAAATTATTGCCATTTATACAAAGTTGGGTTTTTCTCTTGCAGAGGGACCTGATATTGAAACAGATTATTATAATTTTACAGCATTGAATTTTCCTGAAGGGCATCCAGCGCGTGAAATGCATGATACCTTCTTTTTTGATGTTGATAAAATGGGAGAACGAAAATTATTGCGAACCCATACATCACCCGTACAAATTCGCACACTAGAAAAACAAAAAGCACCGATACGAATCATTATTCCTGGAAAAACTTACCGCATGGATTCGGATGCAACACATTCTCCCATGTTCCATCAGGTAGAAGGTCTTGTCATCGATAAAACCTCCACCATAGCCCATATGATGTGGCTACATGAAACCTTTTGTAAAGCATTTTTTGAAGTTCCCTCTGTAAAAATGCGTTTTCGTCCCTCTTTTTTCCCTTTTACCGAACCATCTATGGAGGTAGATATTCAATGTGATCGTTCTGGTTCAGACGTAAAGTTCGGAGAAGGACAGGATTGGTTGGAAATTTTAGGATGCGGAATGGTGCATCCCCAAGTGTTGAAAAATGTTGGTTTAGATCCAGATGAATATCAAGGTTTTGCATGGGGCATGGGCATTGATCGTATTACCATGTTGAAATACGGTACGCCTGATTTGCGGGCTTTTTTTGATGCTGATCTGCGTTGGTTAGACCATTATGGCTTTCGTTGCTTTGATATGCCTGCTTTTTTTCCTAATAGAAATGTGTGATCTTAGTCATCGCTTTCATGTGAGGTTTTAAAATGAAGTTTACATTGTCCTGGTTAAAAGATCACTTAGAAACAAATGCATCTTTGAATGAAATTTGTGAAAAATTAACCGCTATAGGTCTTGAGGTTGATTACGTTGATGATCGATCTTCTTTAAAAGGTTTTGTGATTGCAAAAGTTTTAACAGCAATAAAGCATCCTGATGCAGATAAACTTCAAATTTTATCAGTCGATACAGGGACTTCCACACCTGTTCAAGTTGTCTGTGGAGCACCAAATGCACGCGCAGGTCTTGTTGGTGTTCTGGCACTACCAGGCACTTATATTCCAGGACTTGATGTAACATTATCTGTAGGAAAAATCCGAGGTGTTGAAAGTTTTGGGATGATGTGTTCACAAGCGGAGCTTGAATTATCAAATGAGCATGATGGGATTATTGAACTTCCAGAAGATAGTCCTATTGGAGGTTCATTTGCAGCTTATGCTGGTTTAGATGATCCGGTTATTGATATTGGTTTGACCCCTAATCGTTCCGATTGCACAGGTGTTCGTGGTATTGCACGTGATCTTGCTGCCGCTGGAATGGGAAAATTAAAAGAATTATCCCTGTCAAAATTTGATCCTTCCTTTGAAACACCTCTCGATGTTTCATTAGATTTTTCGCAAGATTCATCATTATGTTTAGGTTTTGCTTGGCGTGAAGTGCGCAATGTTCAAAATGGTGCATCACCACAGTGGATGCAACAGCGTTTGAATGCAATTGGTCTGAGACCGATTAATGCGCTTGTTGATATGACCAATTACATCAGTTTTGACCTTGGTCGTCCACTCCATGTTTTTGATGCAGATAAAATTAAAGGTAATTTGTGTGTACGTTGCGCGCGTGAAGGAGAGCAGCTTCAAGCACTGAACGGAAAAATCTATCATCTGGGCCCTAAGAATTGTGTCATTGCAGACGACGAGGGGGTTGTTTCGATTGCCGGTATCATGGGCGGAGAAAGAACGAGTTGTGATGAAACAACACATCGCGTTATTATTGAATCGGCGCTTTGGGATGCGCGAAGCATTGCACAAACAGGAAGAGCATTAGGTCTTATCAGTGATGCACGTTATCGATTTGAACGAGGTGTTGATCCGGCTTTTATAGACACAGGACTTGAGATTGCAACAGAATTGGTCTTACGTCTTTGTGGTGGTGAAGTATCTAAAAAGAGGATCGTTGGCTATCAGCAACAAGAAATCAAACAGATCGCTTTTCCTTTTTCTGAAATTAAACGTTTAACAAATTTGGAAATAGAACCTGAAAAAGTCATCTCTATTTTAACAAAACTTGGATTTTTTGTTGAAGGAAAAGGAGAAGTCGTTACGGTAAAAGTACCATCATGGCGCCCTGATATTATGGGTAAAGCCGATTTGGTGGAAGAGGTTATGAGAATTTATGGGTTAGATAAAATTAAACCTATTCCTTTGGAAAACTTTGCAGAAGGAAAAGATCAAATTTTAACATGCGCACAAATTCGTTCACGTGCTACACGTTTGGCTCTAGTGCAACGTGGTATGAAAGAAGCGGTGACATGGTCTTTTATTTCTGAAAATCAAGCTCTTGCTTTTGGAGGAGGTCAAGAAGAGCTTAAATTAGTTAATCCTATTGCTGCTGATATGTCAATGATGCGTCCTTCCCTTTTACCTGGCTTGATTATGGCGGCACAAAGAAATGCTGATCGTGGTTTTTCCGATCTTGCTTTGTTTGAAGTTTCAAGTATTTATGAGGGCGACACCCCTGATAAACAACACCGTGTTGTTAGTGGAATTCGTCGCGGAACAGAGCAATTTAAAGGGGCTGGGCGTTTTTGGAATGGAAATGCAACCGTCGTTGATGTTTTTGATGCCAAAGCAGATGCTTTAGCTATTTTAGAAGCATGCGATATGGATGTTGGGAAAGTGCAGATTGAAGTTGGAGCACCGGATTGGTATCATCCTGGTCGTTCAGGTGCCATAAAACTTGGATCAAAGATTATTCTTGGTTTTTTTGGTGTTTTTCATCCTGCTACATTAGAAAAGTTAGATGTCAGTGGCCCTTTATGCGGCTTTGAAATTTTTCTAGATCGAATTCCAGAATCAAAGAAAAAAACGACCAAAAGCCGTCCTCCTTTGAAACTCTCACCTTTTCAAATGGTGCGGCGTGATTTTGCCTTTATAGCGGATAAAACTGTTGCCTCTTCTCTTATTATTCGGGCGGCAAGTGGAGCCGATAAAAAACTTATTCATTCAGTGCAGGTTTTTGATATTTTTGAAGATTTAAGCTTTGGTGAAGATAAAAAATCTGTTGCAATTGAAGTAACTATTCAGCCCATAGAACGGACTCTAACAGATGAAGATTTAGAAAAGCTTGCCTCAAAGATCGTGGATAATGTTACCAAAATGACAGGTGCATATTTACGCTACTGAATATTCTCATTTTTTATGAGATATTTTACATGAAGTGGGAGCTTGTTTGAGTACTCCCTTTTTGTTTAGCACTCAAGAGCTATAGAGCTTCTTGAAAGGGGATTTTATTACCAAAACAAGCTGCTTAAATCATCAGTTTTTTCAATATGAAAAAACTGTTTTTAAACATCTTGAAAAGTTATTTTTTCTCTTAATCCTTCATTGCAAATGTAAAAGATAACTGCTATTGCTAAATGATAATGCAAATTATTTGCAATAAAAAGAAGGCATATAAAGAAAAGAGAGAATCAATGAACGTAAGAACGTTTTTCACCATAGTTTTTGGAAGTGTTATTTTTTTTACACCCAATTTTGCTTTGTGTGCTGGTAAATTTAAAGCTGTTACGACATTCACTATCATTGCTGATATGGCACGCAATGTAGCAGGTGATGCCGCTGATGTTGAATCCATTACAAAACCAGGTGCGGAAATTCATGAATACCAACCCACCCCACGCGATCTTATGCGTGCTCAGGGAGCTAACCTTGTATTGTGGAATGGTTTAGAGTTAGAGCTTTGGTTTGAAAAGTTTTTTCAAAATATCAAGGATGTTCCAAGTGTTGTTGTTTCAAAAGGTATTGTACCCATTAAAATTGGTGAGGGCCCCTTTAGCGGTAAACCCAATCCTCATGCGTGGATGTCACCGACCTCTGCTTTGATTTACGTTGATAATATTCGCGATGCTTTTGTAAAATATGATCCTGAACATGCTGAAATTTATAAACAGAATGCTGAAATTTATAAACAGAAAATTCGTGCAACGATTGATCCAATTAGGGCTGAATTAGAAGCTGTACCGCAAGATAAACGTTGGCTTGTAACCAGTGAGGGGGCTTTTAGCTATTTGGCGCGTGATTTTGATCTAAAAGAACTTTATTTATGGCCCATCAATGCTGACCAACAAGGAACACCACAGCAGGTCAAGCATGTTATTGATATGGTTCGCAAATACAATATTCATGCAGTTTTTTCTGAAAGCACTATTTCCCCTGCGCCTGCTAAGCAGGTTGCCAGAGAAACAGGAGCTAAATACGGTGGTGTTCTTTATGTTGATTCTTTAAGTGAGAAAAATGGTGAGGTACCCACTTATATTGATTTATTACGTGTCACGAGTGGGCGTATTAGCAATGCTTTAGTAGAGGGAGTAAAAAACCAATGACGGAATGTGGAATTTTTGCCCAAGGAGTAACGGTAACATATCGTAATGGACATACAGCTTTACGCGAAGTGAATTTTGAAAGTCCAAAGGGTTCTATTACGGCATTGGTTGGTGTTAATGGATCCGGTAAGTCAACGTTATTTAAAGCGATTATGGGGTTTGTACGCCCCTCAAAGGGAAAAATTCGTATGTTTGATTTGCCCGTTGATATAGCTTTGAAAAAAAATCTTATTGCTTATGTTCCTCAAAGTGAAGATGTTGATTGGAATTTTCCTGTCTTGGTTGAAGATGTTGTATTGATGGGGCGGTACGGTCATATGAATTTCTTTCGCTATGCCCGTACACAAGATTATGAAGCCGTTCGTATTGCCTTAGAACGCGTTGATATGTTGGCTTTTGCCAAGCGCCAAATTGGAGAACTTTCTGGTGGACAGAAAAAGCGTGTTTTCCTAGCGCGCGCTCTTGCACAGAAAGCAAAAGCTATTTTATTAGATGAGCCGTTTACAGGGGTTGACGTTACAACAGAAGATAAAATCATTGCTTTGTTACAAGATCTCCGTAAAGAAGGAGCAGTGATCTTGGTTTCAACTCACAATTTGGGTTCTGTTCGCGAATTTTGTGATCATACAGTTTTAATAAAAGGTACTGTTTTAGCTTCTGGGTTAACAGAAAAAATCTTTACAAAGGAAAATCTGGAGAAAACTTTTGGTGGGTCTTTGCATCACCATATTTTTGATCTTCAAACCACAAAAAAAAATGATGTTTTCATGGGAAGAAAGCAGTCTGCCGTTTGTGAAGATATTGAAAGAGTGGAGCACGTTGCATGATTTCTTGGTTGCTTGAGCCACTGAGCTATCAATATATGGTGAATGCAATGTGGGTTTCTGGGTTAGTTGGGTGTGTTTGTGCCTTTCTTTCAGCTTTTTTGATGTTAAAAGGTTGGTCATTGATTGGTGATGCACTTTCCCATTCGATTGTTCCTGGTGTAGCAGGAGCTTACCTTTTAGGGTTACCTTTTTCACTCGGCGCTTTTTTTTCTGGTGGTCTTGCAGCAGCAGCAATGCTCTTTTTTAACCACCGGACAAAGCTTAAAGAAGATACCATTATTGGGCTCATTTTTTCTTCCTTTTTTGCCTTTGGGTTGTTTCTCAAATCATTAAAACCAATGGCTGTTAATATTGATACGATTGTTTTGGGAAATATTTTAGCAGTGAGTTCAACAGATATTCTACAATTGGCTTTTATCGGCTTTGTTTCGTTGCTTATATTGCTTTTGAAATGGAAAGATCTTCTTGTTTCATTATTTGATGAAACGCATGCGCATGCCATTGGATTAAACGTAAAATTTTTAAAGATTCTCTTTTTCACATTGCTTGCCGCTTGTACCGTTGCTGCGATGCAAACCGTTGGAGCGTTCTTAGTCATTTGTCTTGTTGTGACACCTGGGGCAACGGCCTATCTTTTAAGTGATCGTTTCGTAAACATCTTGGTTATTGCAGTTGTAATTGGAACCTTCACAAGTGTCTTGGGTGTTTATGTGAGTTATTTTTTGAATGCACAAACGGGGGGGGTTGTAGTGCTTTTTCAAGCATCTTTATTTGTTTTGGCTTTTATTTTTGCTCCTAAACATGGGTTTATTGCTGCGCGCTTACGCATAAATGCGGCAAAAAAGGGTGTAATATTATCATGATTGATCAATTACTGCTTCCGTTTCAGTTTTCTTTTATGCTTAAGGGTATGCTTATTGTCATGATTCTTTCTATTCCCATGGCGATGCTTTCCTGTTTTCTTATTTTGAAAGGATGGGCGCTGTTAGGCGATGCCATTTCTCATGCAGTTTTTCCAGGTGTTGTTGTTGGTTATATGACAACACCATGGGTAATCGCATTTTTAACTTCTTTGCCATTTGCTTGGTTTCAGCATATACGTCCAGAGAATATTACAATGACTTTGATTACTTGCGGTGCTTTTGTTGCAGGAATGGTGTGTGCACTATTAACGGGTTTTTTAGGGAGCAATAGCCGTATCAAACAGGACACGGTGATGGGTGTGGTCTTTTCTTCAATGTTTGGTTTGGGGCTTGTTTTAGCCACGTCTATTTATAGTAGCTTAGATTTGAATCATATTCTATTTGGTAATCTCTTGGGTGTTAACTGGCTTGATATAACGCAGACGGCAATCATTTCTGCTGTTGTCACTTTTATTTTAGCAGCAAAATGGCGCGACTTTATGCTGTATATTTTTGACACAGTTCAAGGACGTGCAATGGGGTTACCAATATCTCTACTCCACTATACCCTGCTAACGATGATTTCTCTTACAATTGTTGCGGCTTTGAAAGCTGTAGGTATCGTACTCGTTATTTCTTTACTGATAGCACCAGGAGCAATTGCCTATCTTGTCACAAAGCGGTTTTCTTTTATGTTAATGATCGCGATACTTGTTGCAGCTTTTTCTGGTTTTTTAGGGATTTATCTCAGCTTATTTATCGGCTCTGATTCTGCTTCCACAATTGTGTTGATCTTGACGTTGATTTTTATGGCTATTTTCATGATGATTTTCTTTCGTCGAAACACAGTTCAAGAGACTTGAAAGTGTTAAAATTCATGCATATCAGCCATGCATTTTTATATATTGTTTCTCATTTTTATTTTAATTAGAGTCCGGGGTGCTAGATTATTTTTCCTCCTAATATCTAGCAGGTGAATGCAGTAAATTTTCTCCCCCCCAACACTGCATTCTTAATTAAGAGGCTGCATTGATTTCTTCTGCAGCCTTTTTATTTTTTTGTTTTTCTAAAATCTCTCCTCTTTTCTTGAAATCATTTAAAATGATTATAATATTGTGTAAGCTATTCGGTATTTTCAAGGAACTTATAACAGCAAAGACACTTACGCATGAAGGGATAGAGCGTAATTGTACACTCAGACATGTAAACAGAAAAAAACAGATACAATGTTTTTGTATAGGGTTTTGCGTAGAGGAAAATAGTACGAGAAAATGAAAAAAGATTTGAAGATATCGCACCCTTTACGTATCTGCTATTATATAGCAGGGTGGGCGATGGTTATATTAGGTATTATCGGTGTCGTATTACCTATTATGCCAACTGTGCCTTTTTTATTGGTTGCCTCATGGTGTTTTACGCGTTCTTCTCCACGTTTTCATCAATGGTTGAATAATCATCGTATTTTTGGTCCCCCTATTAAGCGATGGGAAGAAAAAAAAGCAATCTCTCCATTCGTTAAAGTTTTTGCAATGATGAGTATGACAGGAGGATTTTTATCCTTTTTTGTAATGCTACACCCTCCTTTGTGGATTTCTTTACTTGTTGCGGTTATATTATTGCTGATTGCCATTTATATTATAACACGTCCATCTTCCTAATGATAAAAAAGGCTTTATGGGATACTCTTTTTAGCTTCAACTTATTTGTAAAAACTATGAGAACTTTTAAGTTTTGAATATAAGCTCTCCATTTCCAAAATGCATATGAAATAGCAAGCTTTTTGAACGCAATTAATTAATAATATGTTTGTGAAATAATTTTTATGAACACTCAAAATGTTCTCACTTGGTAAACAATGATAAATCACATTCATGGAAGAGAGTCATTATTTTTGTAAAGCATGTTTGTATGAATCTCTACATATACATCATTAAAAAGTCATTGATATGATAGTCATTTCTTTCTAAAAGACATTTCGTTTATTTTCATATCTCTTAATGAGGATATAATACAAAGCTTACTAAACACCATCATTTTTATACTTATACAGTTAAGAAGCCGGTCTATTATATCAATCTTTAATGTTACATCTGTTATTAACTTAAGAATAATTCATAAGAAACAACAGAGTTTTTCAAATGGTTTTATATATACACGCATTCTTATTATAATATGCGAATAAATAATTTCTCTGTCTTTGTATAAAGCTTATTCGAAATAAAAATATTATTGCATTCTCTGTTTTTTAATGAAGTCATGCCCCTCACGTAAAACAAAAGGTCTCCAAAATCATGTTATTTACACATTTATTTTTAATGAAACATTTCTCAACGCTTTACTCATTTCATAATAGCAGACTATACATGGATAAAGTAAAATCTCCTGTAACATGTATAAAATCTATTTGAGCACCATCATCCTTGCCTTTCAAAATGCACACCAATAGTCACCATGCTATTTGTCATCCTCCAATGTTGCCTTAGTAATTCCTAATGCTACAATTATAGCTTGTCATCTGGTTTTGTATATTTTGACACTAGATTTTGTACCAATTTATTTTTTTCAAAGAGTTTAAAGATGTTCTCAAAGGGTTTTGAAAGCCTTTTCTCATTTTTACTTATGGAAACGCACTTTTTTCTGATTTTCGGTAATTTTTGTAATTTTAGGTGTCAAAATCTATTTTGATAAAACGCGCATTGAATGGTCAAAATTGTACATAAAAACAACAAATTACCACGTATTCCTACTTAATCCAACCTCTTCCCACTTAGTATAAAACCTACTGTCAAACTACAACAATAACCCTTAGAACTTGAAAACCTTCATACATGCAAGGAGATGAGTGTGCTTGATTTAACAGGGTTAAAATGAGAAAATCTCCTTGGCTAAACTTCCTTGGCACGTTAAGTATTTTTTTAATGCGTCGTAAATATTTTTAAGTCTTATCTATCGCGCCTTATGTAAGTGAAGCGTATGCGTGGTAGGCCAAGTAGAATCTGCTCAAAAACAGCCGAACTGTTTACAGACCAGCAAAGGTTAAGAATCCTCGTCCTTAGGGTAGGACAAAAATCAATCTTATAAACAATATGATGGATCAATATACTTGTTTTAAAGAACCGGAAACTATGTCTTTATAGGTCTAGCAATTCGCTTTTTATTACCAAAAAAATTGAGATAACGTTGTACTTCTTTTGAATCACCGATCGTTTTTTCAGGATTATCTGAAAGTTTTACGGCTGGTTGACCATTGGCATAGGTCACCTTACAAACAAGGGAAAGAGCATCAAGAGTTTCGATTTCCTGAGGTGCACAGCCTGTAAAATCATTGGTAAGATCCGTGCCCCATCCAAAACTCATGCGCACTTTACCATGGAAATGATGATAGGTTTTTTCAATTGTATTGACATCAAGAGCATCAGAAAAAATTAAAAGTTTTTTGCGTGGATCTTTTCCTTTTTCTTTCCACCATTGAATAATACGTTCACCACCTTCAATAGGGGGCGCACTATCGGGTCTGAAACCCGTCCAATCAGCGACCCAATCTGGTGCATTGCGTAAAAATTCTTCTGTACCAAAGGTATCAGGTAATACAATGAGAAGATTTCCACCATAATAACGATTCCAATCTTGCAAGACTTGATACGGAGCTCTGCGTAATTCATCATCATTGTTGCTGAGAGCCGCAATAACCATAGGCAATTCGTGTGCATTGGTTCCAAGAGCTTCTAAATCCGTATCCATGGCAAGAAGAACATTAGAAGTTCCAGTAAAAGAATGACCAATGCCTTCTTTTAATGCTTCCACACACCAGCGCTGCCATAAAAAAGAATGGCGACGCCTTGTCCCAAAGTCAGATATTTTAATATCAGGCAATTTTTTGAGACGTTCAACTTTACTCCACATTTTTGCTTTAGCACGCGCATAAAGTACATCAAGAGCAAAACGATCCAGTTTTTTGAGAGCAGCACGTGAACGTAATTCACTAATAATAGCAAGGGCAGGAATTTCCCACATGGAACTATGGGCCCAGGGTCCATGAAAATGAAGGATATATTGGCCATCTTTGCGGGTGAGTTCATATTCTGGAAGTTGAAAATTCTCAAGCCACTGAAGAAAATCCGGTTCAAAAATTTGTTTGCGTCCATAAAATGTATTACCAGCAAGCCAAATCATTTCTTTTTTTGTAAAGCGCAAACTAAGAGCATGATCAAGTTGGGCACGCAATTCACTCTCATCAATATCATCGACAAGACGTATTGTTTTAGAGCGATTTATGAGGGAAAAAGTAACATTAACATTAGGATATAACCCCCAAATCATCTGCACCATTAGAAGCTTATAAAAATCCGTATCAAGAAGTGACCGAATAATGGGATCAAGTTTCCAAGTGTGATTGTAAACACGTCTAGCAATATCCGGATGATTCATAACCTTTTTCTTTCATTTTCATAAAATCTAAAATATTATGCACCAACACGGCTAATATAGGCGGTGCAATATAACAACTCTACAGTTTTGGACAAGAATAAAAAGTCTGCTCTCTTTTTTCATCTTTAATCTTTAAGATTTGACAATACGTATAATTTCATGCTGACCTGTTTTTTGTAACTTTATCCCTGTATGAACTTCGGTATATTCTTTGCTATTAATATAGAGCATATTTTTAGGTCCCCATTTTACTTTAATGCAATAAACGGCATCATAAAACTTCATTGTTGCTTCATATTTTGGCCAAATAGAGGGTAAATGTGGCTGCAAAAACAATAGGTCTCCCTGACGCTGTATTCCAAGAATAGCTTGTGTTGCGGCGCGATAAAACCAACCGGCTGAACCTGTATACCAAGTCCAACCGCCTTGACCACATCGTGGTTCAACAGCATAAATATCTGCGACCATTACATAAGGTTCAACACGATAAATTTCAGGATCTTGTCCATGGGTAATTGGGTTTATCATAGAAAATAAAGCATAAGCTTTATCGTTTTGTTCCATTTCAGCCAACGCAAAAATACTCCAAATGGCACCATGCGTGTATTGACCACCATTTTCTCGAATTCCTGGAGGATAACCTTTTATATAACCAGGCTCGAGCGTACTTTTATCAAAAGGCGGCCAAAAAAGGCGAATGAGTCCGCCTTTTTTATCATAGAGATGTTCCAACATTGATGTCATTGCTTGTTTTTGACGTTCAGGCGATGCCATTTGAGAAATGACAGCCCAAGATTGAGCAATGGTATCAATTTGACATTCATCATTGATTTTAGAGCCAAGAGGTGTTCCATCATCAAAATAACCACGTCGATACCAAGCACCATCCCAACCATTTTTCTCTAGGGATTTTGTTAAATGTTCAAGGTACGTACTCCATATTTGCATATGGCTATTGTCACCACGTTTTTTGGCTAAAGAGATAAATGCTTGTAATGTGTACCCAAGAAACCATCCTAACCAAATGCTTTCGCCTTTTCCTTCCACACCGACCAAATTCATGCCATCATTCCAATCCCCACCTAAAATAAGAGGGAGACCATGTGGTCCGCAGCGTTTAATGGCAAGGTCTAAAGCTAAAACACAATGTTCATAAACTGTTGCAACCTTTGGGGATTGGGTGGGTTGAAAATAAGCATCCTGTTGCCCACTTTTGAGAACATCACCTTCAATAAAAGGAATGAGCGTATCAAGAAAAGCGTCATCACCAGTGGTAGTGACATAGAGAGCTGTTGCATATGCAAGCCAAACGATATCATCAGAAATGTATGTACGAACACCAGCATTTGTGTCAGGCAACCACCAATGTTGCACATCACCTTCAAGAAATTGGTGCGCTGCTGCATTTAACAATTGTTCACGTGCTAATTGTGGTTCCAGCAATAACAAAGACAAGCTATCTTGTAACTGGTCACGAAAACCAAATGCACCACTCGCTTGGTAAAAGCCTGCGCGTGCCATGATGCGGCATGCGTAGATTTGATAAGGAAGCCAATGGTTGACCATAAGATTAAAAGAAGCATCAGGTGTTTTGACTTGGAAAGGAGAAACAAAATCACTCCATTGCTGTTTTTGTTTTGTGAGCTGAATTTCAAAATCACTTGCACGTACTTGATTGAGTAATTTTTCAGCTTCTTGCCTATTTTCAGCACTGCCAAGATAGAAGATGATTTCTTTTGTTTGCCCTGGTTGAAGATCAATATCATAGGCGAATGCTGAACAAGGATCACATCCTGCTTCAATGGTATTTGAAAGAGCAGCGGCTTTACGGATCGCATTTGGACGTGTTACGGTTCCCGTTGCACCAATAAATTCAGCGCGATTGGTCGTCGTGCTGGTTGGCATTTCGGATGCTGATAAAAATGTAACTTGTTGAGATTTCTCGATGTGATAGGGATTTTGAATAAAATGTGCACCCCATCTGGTCTCATAAGAGGAAACAATAAAGGGGGCATATTTTGTACGGACATTTCCCAAAACCCATTCAACATAATTATAAAGGCGTAAACTGCGTGGTTTTTTCCCTTCATTCGTAAGGATAAGACGTGAAAAGCGAATAGGTTTTTCGGGATCAAGTGTATGAGTCAGTTCTAATGCGATTTCTGAATGTGTTGATTTAAAAGTTGAGAATCCAAACCCATGACACGCCTCATAGACAATATTTTCGTCACATTCAACAGTAGAAACGGGTGAGAAACGTTTTAAAGACTGGCGATCAACCAGATAAAGAGCTTCTCCTGGCCGGTTAGACGTTGGATCATTCGCCCAAGGAGTTAGTTGATAATCGCGGCTATTGTTAGCCCAAGTAAAAATTGCACCTTCAGCAGAGACATGAAAACCAAATCTGTGATTAGCAATGACATTAATCCACGGATGCGGTGTAGTGGTACGTCCATGAAGACGTATTACATAATGATTGTGCTGATTAAAACCACCGTAACCATTCCAATATCTTAGATCTTCTCCATTTGGGAGTAAAGAGGATGGTTTTTGTTGGCTAATAAGACCAATGGAAGAAAAAAGATTTTGTTCAGTTTGTGTTGTAAATTGCTGTCCTTCATTATATCTTGGCAAGTCTAATTGATCATAAGGTTCTTGATAATTTTTACGAACTGTGAGATTAAAATCATTCTCATCAAGTCGTTTAAGTTGTTCAGATAAAGAGCCATTTTGGGCATCAAGAACGATACGCGCTGATGCAAGAAGCGTTTTAAAACTCTGTTCACTCATTTGATCGCGTCGAAGCATGAAAATATGTTGGCGTTCATCTGCTTTTTGCATGTGGTGATAATAAGATTCACAGACCCACTCAAGAGCGCGTTGTGTACTTTGTATATAAGAAAATGTTTGTTCATTAAGAATGACCAAATCAACAACAAGACCGCGCATACGCCAATATTCATGTGCTTTAAGGAGCTCGCGCAGTACAGTTATATTTCCCTCGTTATTTAATCTAAGAAGACAGAGTGGATTGTCTCCTGAGATAGACATGGGCCAAAGATTAGACTGTTTTCCTAGCGTTTTTGCTAATATTTCAGAAGGAAGACGCCACGTTCTTTCTGGATAAATAAGCGGTGTTGCATATTTTTGATAGATAATAGCTTCTTTAAGCTGGGTTCCGCTCTGATACAGTGCGACTTGTGAGCGCGTCCATGCCATTGAAAGTTCTTTTTGAAACATATCAGGTTGTCGATAATGTTTAATATGATTATTTAGTGCTTCTTTTGTATGAGCAGCGAAAGTCCAAAAAATAAGTTCTGCTTTTTCATGGGCTGAAATTTTTATACGGCATCGCAATGACATAACAGGGTCAAGAACACAACCTTGACTGTTACTAAAACGAGTATTTTGGTCAAATGCAGCGGGACGATGAATAGATCGCCCCCGACCAATAAACAGAGAGCGATCTGTTTCAGCTTCTGTCTCTTGGAGAGTATCTGTTGTACTAGAAACAAAATGAGCAATATGAATATCAGGGTCGCTAGGTGAGCGTTTACGCCTTTTGGCAAAAATTGTTTTACCTTCTTCAGTAATTTCTGTCTCTATAAACATACGGGAAAAAACAGGATGAACTTGGTCTGTATCCATTGTGGCAAGTGCTAATTCACCATAAGAAGTCACTTCAATGAGTCGGTCTTTATTTGTCGTATTCATCAGTTGAATACGTCTCCCTTCGCCACATCCTTCAGATGTAATAAGACATTCAAGTGTTGATTTAATACCATCAACCATTTTTGTATATTCAGCCTTTTCATCTGTAAAAATGCTGACAGCGTCTTCTTCAATAACACGTGTTGGCTCACCAGTAACAGACCACCACCGTCCACTATGCGTGTCACGTAAGAAGAATAAAGTACCTTGTTGATCTTCTGTTGCATCAGGAATAAAGCGCGTAATCGCATAATCGTGCCAACGACTGTAACCAGAACCGTTCGCTGTTAACATGGTAGAATAAAAGCCATTAGACAAAAGTAAAGTTGCTCGTGGTTTGAGTAACGGGTTTGTAATAATGCGCAAAGGGGCTTCGTCAAATGCTTGAGACTTATTGCGCATACGATTAACAGCTTTGGTATGAATAATAGGAATGAGATGAGGCGCTCTTTCCTGTAAGAGCAATTGTGTTGCTTCAATAACGGGATCACGATGAAAACGATCACGCATTCGCCCTTGAAAAATAACATTGTTAAGAGCAAGAATAGACATGCCATGATGGTGCGCATAATAATTGCGTACAATGGCGTATTTTTCCCCTGTTTTCACACGTGTTGGAGTAAAATCAACAGAGTCATAATAACCATATGTTCCTAAAGCTCCAAGATCACGGAGTCGTTTTAAATTAGCGACAGCGCAAGCAGGAGCATATTGTGCCGCTAGAAGGCTGGCATAGGGAGCAATGACAGCATTGCGTGAAAGACCACGTTGGAGTCCGAGGTTTGGAACACCAAAATGAGCGTATTGGTAATTCATTAAATGATCGCGAGCATTAAATGCGGCTTCTGAAATACCCCATGGCAATTCCCGTTTATGGGCATATTGTATTTGACAACGAATAATCAATCGATTTGTTTGATCTAGGAGAGATCCTAAAGGTTCATGCATTACGAGAGATGGCATAAGATATTCAAACATTGATCCAGACCATGATAGGAGTGCACCTTTCCCACCTATGGGTACGAGAAGTCGACCAAGACGAAACCAATGTTTAAGTTTTATATCTCTTTTTGCGATGGCAAAAAAGCTTGCAAGACGTGCTTCTGAAGCAAGTAGGTCATAACAATTTTCATCGAGTTTGTTTTCTTGAACACGATATCCAATGGATAAGAGATGCCGTTTAGGCTGTTCTAAAAAGTCAAATTTCATATCAAAGGCTATTTGCCGTGCTGCTATAGCCAGCCTGTTTAGTTTTTTACGTAATTTTTCAGTATCACAATGAGCAGTCGCATCATTATGATGAGCGTTACAGGTGTCGATAAGGCATTTAGCCCAAGAAAGCGCACCAGCAGATTCTATCGTTTGAATTTTGTGGTCAAGTTCACCGACTAAGTGCACAATATCGTGGGCTGCAAGTGAAAGATCTATGATGTGAGAAGGGACCGTATTTTCTTGTTCTAAAAAAGTGAAGACAGAGTCATGAAAACGAGTGATGTTTTCTTCGATTTTTTGGCGTAAAGAGCGTAAACTGGGTTGATGATCTGGAATTTCTCTGACAGTTTCTTCAAGAATAGCAAGAACATCCGATAAGCCTTCTCGATCACTTTGGAAAAAAAGAGGCGGTTTTTCAGCCCATTCACTTAAAGCAGAAGAGAGTGTTACCAAATGACCAGCAAGATTTCCTGAATCAACGGTTGATACATAAGTAGGTAAAAGAGGCCTGAGTGTATCCGTTTCATACCAATTATAGAGATGACCGCGGAACTTTTCCATTTTTGTAAGAGAGCGTAATGTACATTCAATACGGGTAATGGTCTCTTCAAAACCAATCCAACCAAAATCACGTGCTGCAATAATAGACAGGAGATAAACGCCAATATTCGTAGGCGATGTACGTTGAGCAACAAGAGGTTCAGGATCTTCTTGAAAATTATCGGGAGGCAGATGGTTGTTTTGTGCATTGACAAAGGTTGCATAATAAAGCCATGTCCGCCGTGCAATAGAACGGAGTTTTTTTTCATCTTTTGAAGAAAGATCAAAGCTATCTTGAAAGGTTGAAGGTTGACTCACAATCCAAGCAATGAAGGGTGAAAAAAACCATGCTATCCCAAAAGGCAAAGCAACCAAGCTTGCAAAACTATCAGAAAAAAGAGGGAGTGCTATAGTAAGAATACCAATAAGCGATGCTGGTGCCATTGTAAAAACATAGAAACGCAAACTATTGGGTATTGATTTTGTTGCGGCAGAAGTTTTCCATTCAAGAAGATGCTGTTTTGAAATCGTCATACGATAGAGTGTACGAATAATCGCATCGGTCATAAAATACGCCGAATGAGCAAGAAACGTCGTTTTAAGAAATATATCAGCGCTTGTAAGAGCAATTTTGTTCCAAATTAATTGAAAATGTCCACGCAAAGAATGATCTATATTGGATGAGACAAGCGTTTTTAATACACATAGAATGGGTGAAATGAAGGAGCTAAACAACAAGAATAGTTGCCAGACGATTGCACTCTTTAAAGACAAAAAAGCCCATCCTGCAAATGCTGCGATTAACCACATAAGTGGAGTGAGAGAACGACGTAAATTATCCTGCATTTTCCAACGCGTCACGGAACTTATTTGACGGTGGGGAAAAAGATAAGGCAAAAGCTGCCAATCACCACGGACCCAACGATGATAACGCATAACATCAATATTGTAAGCGGTTGGATAGTCTTCAATGACTTCTATGCTACTTACCAGAGCAGTACGAGCATAACCTCCTTCTAAGAGATCATGACTAAGAATAGTATTTTCTTTAATTTTTCCATCAAGTGCTTGTTCAAATGCATCAATATTATAAAGACCTTTACCGATAAAGGTGCCTTCTCCTAAAAGATCTTGATAAGTATCAGAAACAGCAAAAACATAAGGATCAATGCCACGGTTGATAGAAAAAACCCGTTGGAGAATTGATGTTTTTTTTCCTGTTGTAAGAGAAGGAATAATGCGTGGTTGTAAAATGCTATAGCCCTTTACAACCTTTCCACTTTGTGGATCAAAAACGGGATAATTGAGTGGATGGTTAAGCTTTCCAACAAGTTTCGCGACGCTCTCTGGAGTAAGACGTGTATCACAATCTAGCGTCATAACAAAACGGCAATCCATAGGAAGATGTGGATTGGGAGGATAAAAGCTTGTATTTTTATCGCCTCTTAAGAGCCGATTAAGTTCATGAAGTTTTCCTCGCTTTCGTTCCCATCCCATCCAACATTTTTCGCTTGTATTATAAAGGCGTCGGCGATGTAAAAGGAAAAAAAGCGGAAGTTTATCACGATGATAACGACTATTGAGTTTATCAATACTCTTTTGCGCATAGTGCAATAAATCAAGATCATCTTGCGTTTCTCTCAATGGAGCATCCACCCAATCTGTAATGAGTGCAAAATGAATGGCACCTTTAGGATTGGAAAGATAGCGCACTTCAAGATTGCGCACTTGTTCATCAATGTCAGCGCGTGATGTCATCAAAGTAGGTACAACAACCATTGTCCGTGCATGTTTTGGAATACCTTCTTTATATTCATAACCAATGAGTTGTTTTGATGGGACAAACCACGAAACAACAGTGTTAAATAAAGCAAAAGCAGCATCGATAGCAGGAAAAAGCGCCAATCCAGTAAAGCAAAAAGACATCCATTGTGTCATGCCAGATAGCTGTAAAAGGGCGTAAATTACCAGCAAAAGAGCAAGCGTCAGAAAAGAGACAGGAACGGCGATGACTCGCAATTTTGAGCAACAGGAAGCGCGTGTCCATTTTATGAGAAAGGGCGGAATATACCCACAAGCCTTTTCAAATATGCCACGACCATCATCAACAAGGTACCACCCCACACAAGAATGATGAGGCATATCTTTAGAAGTGGAATTTGCCATTTCTACAACTTTATGTGCAACTTCCAGTTCACTAAGAGGCGAAAAGCGAGAAACTTTTTCAATGACTTGTCGATAAATATTGCGTGAGTGAGCATCAATTTCAGAAAAATCACTATTTTTACGCAAAATAGAATCGACACAACTCACTGTTTCAAACCATGCTGTCCAATCAACATCATCTATAGCTTTAAGAGAACGGATAATATTTCCCATGGTCACACCATCTGCTGCTTGTCGGGTATGTTCATCAGCTGTTGCAATCTCTAAGCTACTGCCTTGGCTTTTCAATTGCTTTTCAAGCCAAGTTAATGCTACGGTTGAATCGACAGATGCACTGCGCAGGCGATAGAATAAATGTGCTGAAAAAGTTGGATCAACAGTAAATGGTTTATATTGCGTAAAAAGAGAGTGTAGATTTGTTTTATTTTCTACAAGAGAAATTTTATCAGCTACTTGACTAGCAAGATGGCGCATATGTCGCGCTTTTTCGATACGTACTGAAAGACGACGGACATTTTCAATGAGCAGCATTTGCATAACTGAAGGAAGAGCCCACAATTCACCAATTGTGAGCGCACAAACTTCTTGAAATCCGTTGGTCATAGCAGTGAGTGTTTCTTGTGAAAAGCTGCTATCGGTATGCGCAATATAAAGCCAAGTTAAAGCAAAAATTCGTGGTATTCCGGCTTTGTGTGTAGAAAGAGGAAGTTGCTTTATGAAGGACTTGGGTAGATTACGACGTAGCTTTTGTATGGTTTTATCAATGGTGTAATGATTATCAATGAGCCATTGAGCAGATGGTGCGATGGTTTCATCATTTCGAGCAGCAAAATCACTGGTATGAAAGGCATGAAGAATAAGTTTAGCATTTTCATTCAATCTCTTGCGAAAATCTCCTACTCCTTCATATTCAGGGAGTAAAATTTCTTTACCAGAAGCTATATCATGCCCTAAGTTATAAAGATCTTCCTGTACCTTATAAATTGCACGAAGAGGAAAATCCGTATTAATAAAATGATCTTTTTTCTCTTTTTGAGAAAAAAAGCACTTTATGAAAGGTATTATGCACGTCATAGTGTCCCATTGTTATTCAATTACATCGTTTTTTATTTAAATTTTAAGCATTTTATCTGAATAGTGAACCGTTGTTAGACAAAAAACAAACTTTTTGTTTTTATTTGCAAGCATTTATAATTTTTTTTCAATAATTTAAAAATAAGCAGACAATTTTTTTAGAAAATAAAAAGGTCACTCCTAATGAGTGACCTTAATAATAAAACCAACTTTAATGATTGATGATTAATCTTGTTCTTGTTTTTTTAAAGCTGCACCCAGAATATCACCAAGAGAAGCACCTGAATCTGTAGAACCATATTGTGCAACAGCTTCTTTTTCCTCTGCAATTTCTAAAGCTTTAATCGATACTGAAATTTTACGTGTTTTTTTATCAAATGCTGTGATGCGAGCATCAACCTTTTGCCCAATTGCGAAACGCTCAGGACGTTGCTCATCACGATCACGCGCAAGATCAGCACGCCGAATGGTTGTCTCAAGGTTGTGGTCAATCAATTTCACACCAATATCATTGTCGTTAACAGCAATCACTTCGCATGTTACAACTGCACCTTTTCGCAATTCGCCAGAAGCAGCTGCTTCTCCAACTTTATCGCTGGAAAGCTGCTTAATTCCAAGAGAAATGCGCTCTTTTTCAATGTCAACATCAAGGACCACAGCTTTAACAATATCGCCTTTATTGTAAGTATCAATAACTTGTTCACCAGGACGGTTCCAATCAAGATCAGACAAATGAACCATACCGTCAACATCGCCTTCAAGCCCAATAAACAGACCAAATTCTGTTTTATTTTTAACCTCTCCTTCAATTTGCGAATTGACAGGAAATTTATTGGCAAAAGCTTCCCATGGATTTTCAAATGTTTGTTTTAAGCCAAGAGAAATACGCCGTTTAGAAGGATCAATCTCAAGAACAACCACTTCTACTTCTTGTGATGTAGACAGAATTTTTCCAGGATGAACATTTTTCTTTGTCCAGCTCATTTCAGAAACATGGATCAGCCCTTCGATTCCTGGTTCAATTTCAACAAAACCACCGTAATCAGTAATGTTGGTAACAGCACCCGTAATTTTTTTACCAATCGGATACCGGACACTGATGCTTTCCCAAGGATCACTTTCAAGCTGTTTCATTCCAAGAGAAATACGGTGCGTATCTTGATTAATGCGAATAATCTGCACTTTAATTGTTTGGCCAATTGTGAGCACTTCAGATGGGTGATTAACACGCCGCCATGCCATATCTGTAACGTGCAAGAGACCATCAATCCCACCAAGATCAACAAAGGCACCATAATCTGTAATATTTTTCACCACACCTTCAACGATTTGATTTTCTTCAAGATTTTGTACGATTTCTGAACGTTGCTCAGCGCGACTTTCTTCTAAAACAGTGCGGCGTGAGACCACAATATTGCCACGACGACGATCCATCTTCAAAATTTCAAAGGACTGTGAATTATGCATGAGGGGTGAAACATCACGAATGGGACGAATATCAACTTGGCTGCGAGGCAAGAAAGCAACGGCACCATCAAGATCAACTGTAAAACCACCTTTTACTTGGCTAAAGATCACTCCATCAACGCGTGCACCAGCATTGAATTTTTCCTCTAAACGGACCCAACTTTCTTCGCGCCGTGCTTTTTCACGCGATAAAACAGCTTCACCCATCGCATTTTCAATGCGTTCAATGTAAACCTCAACTTCATCGCCAACTTGCAAAGAACCATCTTTTGCTTTAGCTCCAAATTCTTTGAGAGGAATACGTCCTTCGACTTTAAGACCAGCATCAATAATGGCCATGTCTTTTTCGATTGCAATAACACGACCTTTAACAACAGATCCTTCATTAAGATCATTAGTTTGAAAAGATTCTGTTAAAAGGGCTTCAAAATCCGCTGTTGTGGGATTGTATTGTGACATAAGAACTCCTAATATATACCTTGTATTATAAGGTATGAGCGCTAGGTTAGTGTTAACATAAGTAACTCCCTAGCCTTTTCCTTGAATAAAGGAAAAAAGTTAGCGCTAGGCTGGAAGTTACCTTAACGAATTTATCCAATTATATGCATTTTTATGATTGGATCAACAAAACTGCATGCAATTTCAAATGTTGCTTCTATACTCAATTCTGACGTATCAAGCAAGTGGGCGTTTTTTGCTGGTTTTAGTGGATTTTGTTTGCGCGTTATATCGCGACTGTCGCGCTGTTCAAGTTGAGCTAGGATTTCATGATAATTTGCTTGAACACCTTTTTTTAAAATCTCTTGGTAGCGGCGTTTGGCGCGTGTTTGAACATTGGCTAGAATATAAAACTTGATATCGGCATCAGGACAAACAATCGTTCCGATATCACGCCCATCAAGCACACAGCCGGGCAAAACTTTAGCAAAGTTGCGTTGTTTTTCGACAAGAATTTTGCGTACAGCAGGGTTAATTGCTATTTTTGAAGCCGCTTCACCAAGTTCATGAGAAGAAAGAAGAGAAGGATTTAAGGTATTACAATCAAGTTCTTTAGCATAAATAATAGCATTTTTTTCATCATTAAGAGCTAAATTTTGTTGTAAAAGCGTATGAGCAACACTACGATAAGTAAGACCAGTATCGAGATGACGAAGGCGATAATGTGCAGCAATTTTGCGTGCTAAGGTTCCTTTGCCTGAGGCAGCAGGTCCATCAATGGCGATAACAAAAGGCTTCAAGCGATTTTTCCCCCAAGTTGTTTTATAAAAGGAATAAATTCTGGAAAGCTCGTAGCGATCATTCGTTTATCATCAATGGTAACAGGTTTTTCTGACACAAGCCCAAAAATGAGAAAACACATAGCAATTCGATGATCAAGATGTGTGGCAACATACCCACCCCCCAAACCTTTGGCAGAACCTTTTCCATAAACAATAAGAAAATCTTGACCTTCTTCACAGTCTACGCAATTAATTTTTAATCCTTGAGCAACAGCAGACAATCGATCCGATTCTTTTACACGCAATTCTTCAATTCCTAGCATCACTGTTTTGTCTTCTGCAAAGGCTGCTGCTACTGCCAAAGCAGGATATTCATCTATCATCGATGGAGCACGTTCTTTGGGCACCGTAACGCCTCTAAGGACCGATGATTTTATCCGTAGATCAGCAACATCCTCTCCACCTGTTTGACGCCGGTTCAAAAATTCAATTTGAGCACCCATTTCCCACAATGTTTCGATAAGTCCTATTCGAGAGTTATTTATCAAAACATTTTCAATGGTGATATCAGAGTCTTCTATAAGAAGGGCTGCGATAATTGGAAAAGCAGCAGAAGAAGGATCACCCGGAATATGAATCGTTTGTCCAGTAAGATGGGGTTGACCATTAAGATGAATCAAACGCGCAGCTTCGTTATCTTTTTCTATTTCAAGTTGCGCACCGAATGCTTTTAACATTTTTTCCGTATGATCTCGTGTCAGAACTGGTTCAATAACAGTTGTAGTGCCGGCGGTATTGAGTCCAGCAAGCAGGATTGCTGATTTAATTTGGGAGGAAGCTATTGGAACACGGTAACGAATCGGATTAGCCATTTTCGGACCATAAAGCGTTAAAGGAAGGTGATCGTCGCGCGTTGCCTCAATTTCAACCCCCATGAGACGCAGTGGATCAAGGATACGTCCCATTGGACGTTTAGAGAGAGAAGCATCACCAATAAAGGTTGTTTTCATATGATACGGACCAACCATTCCCATAACCAAACGAGCACCTGTTCCAGCGTTTCCAAAGTCTAAAGGTTTTTGTGCAGCTAAAAGGCAACCATTCCCTGTTCCTCGTATGATCCAGAAGTCTTCTTTTTTAATAATACAGGCACCCATAGCTTGCATAGCAGCAGCTGTATTGAGTACATCAGCGCTTTCAAGTAATCCATGAATATATGTCTCACCACTTGCTAATCCTCCCAATATAAGAGAGCGATGAGAGATTGATTTATCTCCTGGTATTTGAATTTTTCCAGAGAGACTACTCGATTTATAGGTGGTTATAGGGATTGCTTTTTGCATGGAAATTCTATTTAATTCTATCTAACTTTTATGAAATTGTGCATCCTTTAGCACATGCTTTAAAAGACGTCATGAAAAAATCACTGTGGAACAGTGTATTTATCTTTGACAAAGGTATTATTTTTCGATTAAGCACCATAAAATTTATCTTTTAATGGAATAATAGTTAATCAAAGAGGCACGGTTTATGGCAAAACAAAAACTTGGAACTAAACGTGTTGATCCAGAAACAGGAAAAAAATTTTACGATCTAAATCGCGATCCTATTGTGTCGCCCTATACAGGGATTTCTTATCCGCGTTCTTACTTTGAAGTTGCAGCAGCTGAAGCAAACAATGAGGAAGAAGTTGATACTGAAGAGCTTGATACAGCACTTGAAAAATCTGCTTTTATGCTTCTTGAAGATGATGATGTGGATTCTAAAGATGACGATCTTCCTGATTTAGAAGATAGTGATGTAGATCTTGGTGATGATGATGATACATTTTTGTCTCATGATGGTGACGATGAAGATGATGACGTTACTGATATTCTCGGAGGCGGTGTTTCTAATGATGACGATGCTTAAAAGAAGTAAAAGAGGACATCTTTTCCATTGAATGTAAATTCTTCTTGATCTTCAATTTTGATCGTTCTAGAAAAGCTGGAATTGTATACTGTCTTTTTGGGACAATTTGTTTTTATAGGGGCTATAGCTCAGCTGGGAGAGCGCTTGCATGGCATGCAAGAGGTCAGCGGTTCGATCCCGCTTAGCTCCACCAAAAAGACCAACTGTTCTATCAAGGGAATCAATTATAATAAAAGATGTGTGCATCAATTTAAAAGGTTTATGTGCTATTTAATTATCATTCCAATAGCGCCTGTTCCTTGCATTTTAATGATATTATAATACATTTTTAATCATTTGTTGGATTATAAAATTTATTGTCGCAACCGTGAAAGTAGATAATTTTTTTATGCTTTGCACAGAAATAGAAAATGAGCTGTTTAACTTACGCCTTGTCTTAAAGGATAAAATTTGAATTTCCTTTACCACAATATTTCCACAAATATCATAATATGTTGGTTACCGGTATCTTTTTAAAAGATATGAAGTACTTAAACAAAGAGTAGAGAATAAAATATTAAAATATACTTTTCAATTATTGCGAAACAGAACTTTTTTCGAGTATTTTTAGCCTGATCAGATGTTCTGCCAATTAAAAATTATCCACCTTGAGTAGCGTATACCTGCTCAATACTAAGGTATATTAACACTTAAATAATATATTGAATCAATTAATTTTTTTCCTTGCACGTCATAAACAAGGTCGAGGTGTAAGAGCAAAGTGGTGCTATCATTATATGTGCTAATTCCCAATGTTACGGATAATTCTTACATTTGAGAATGTATGTTCATAAAAAAACATTTTTAGTCTTTTCTTTCACAGTTTTTATCCACATACCCATTGTGCTTGTTATGTGCAAGCCAATGGTTTTATTGATTCAACCTCAAGAGATCTGAAACGATAAAACCCTACGCCATTCGAGATTCTTACTTTAATATGAATAACGATATATTATCTTTATAAATCAATATGCTTAAACCATTTAAGAAAAAGAATAAAAATGCTTCTCATAAATATTCTCAAATGCAAAAGCTATCACAACATTGGAGACTGACTTGTTACTTCATAGGCGTTACAAATCTTTCTCTGAATATTCCCTACCCTGAATATTCATTGTGTAAAGTTGCATATACCTTATCATCCTATAAACGGGAGTGTTTTTACAATACAATAAGATAACTTCTTTCAATTAAGATGAACTGGATGGACGACTATGTTTTATTTCATACAATACTAAATACACTTAGTTTTTTTGAAGACTGTAGCGCCCTCTTTATACAAAACAACGTTTTTTCGTTTAATACATTTCTCGTTTTTTTATATTGAATATTTTACCCTTTTTATGAGGCCCGAATTGCATTTGTTTTAATTGCTATTTTATACGCTTAACAAAGAAAATATTCATATAATAATCAGCCAGTAATACGCATAATGAAAATAAAAAATGATATTATATTTTAAAATTTTTCTTCAATAATCTCTGGCACTTAGCCCAAAGCGAAATGCCAGCGCTAAATAGAAGATAGTTTCTATTATAAATTTTTTTAACAAAGGAGGTAAAAATGTCGAGAGTATCTTCAAATATATTGTGTATTGCAAAAACTTTCTGTTGCTTGAGTTTATTCTAAAAAATAACAATTTATTTCATTGAACGATCGGAAAACGACACTATTTTATCATATCATGTGGAATTTTGCTTTCGAATAATTTTATCCCATCAATTCCCTGATTGAGATTTTCAAAAATCTTCCCTAATGCCATCCACATCTTTTTAATTGCTGTTCATAGAGCCTCGAGATCCTTGCCATGCGCTGTGCTATCTGTGAAAGCGCAGCACTGACATGCCCACCACTACGTGCATAAGCACCATGCCCCATATGATAATTTAAATAAAGGCTATATGCATCATCAAACCTCACCCCATTGCGTTGAACACTTTGGCTATGATACCAAGCAACAAAATCAGCAGCATCTGCGAAATTCGTACGCCATGCAAAAGACTTTCCTGTAGAGCGAAGATACATTGCCCATGTACTATCAAGCGCTTGAGCATAACCATAAGCTGTCGACCGACGCTTCCATGGGATAAAACCAAGTAGTTTTTTGCGTGGAGGACGTGCATTGTGACGAAAGCTCGATTCCATCTTAATGGTTGCAAGAATAATAGGCATAGGAATTCCATAGCGCATTTCCGCTCTTTGAGACACCTTACCCCAATTGTCAAAAAAACCATTTTTTTGTGCTAAAATAGCACAAGCATTATTTGTGTGGATGGGAGTGGTTGTTGCACATCCCTCTAGCAAAAACACCAGTGCCCCTAAAAACAAAAGGTGTCGCATATTCCTATTCCTCTCGTTTAAGAAATAAAACAAGATAGAGATACTAAAAAATGATTACCAATCAATAAAGAACATGATCTAACTTGTAATATTTAAGAAGCTTGCTTTGCTTTATTCCTCATCAGCAAAACGCAATGTTTGCGACTGAGCCAATGTTGTCATTTTTGTTGGTTCAGAGTAATTTTCTTTTAATTCGACAGTTTCAATGCGATTTGCCCGTTTCATGATTTTGGAGGACGATATCAAAATTCCCTCTATATCTTCACCTGCTTTATGAAAGTGCTTCTGTAGTGCGCGAACACGCGTATCCATTCGTCCAAAATCTTCCATCAATTTTGCTACTTCTGATTGAATTAAATGCGCTTGTTCACGCATCCGCGCATCTTTCATAATGGTTTGTACCACTTGGACAGAGAGCATCAACAAAGATGGTGAAACAATAATCACATGGGCTCTATTGGATTTTTGTACCAATGCCTCAAAGTCCTCATAAATTGTTGCGAAAATCGATTCAGATGGCACAAAAAGGAAAGCAGTATCATGGGTTTCTCCAGGAATCAAATATTTTTGTGCAATATCACGAATATGAACTTCCATATCGGTACGAAATTGGCGTTCTGCCTCTTGACGCTCTTGCGCTGATTCTGCCTTACGCATAGCATTCCAAGCTTCCAGAGGAAATTTAGCATCAACAACAAGAGAAGGAGCTTTATTGGGCATATGAATGAGACAATCTGGGCGCTTTCCATTAGAAAGAACAGCCTGAAATGCATAGGCATTTGTTGGTAAGGCATCGGCAATAATTGCTTCCATCCGCCCTTGACCGAAAGTACCACGCGTCTGCTTATTGCTTAAAATGGACTGCAACTGAACAACTTGTCCCGTAAGCGATTGAATATTATTTTGTGCTGCATCAATCACTGCTAAACGCTCTTGCAAACGATTCAAATTTTCATAAGTGGATTTGGTCTGTACCTGAAGTGTTTGGCCTAAGCTTGTTGTCATCCCATTGAGTTGCTCACTGAGTGATTTATTCAATTCAGCCTGCCGTTGACCAAAAATTTCCGCCATCGTTTGCATTCGTCCTTGCATTTCAGCTTGTGTTTTCAGCAAGGTAGCCATCTGCATTTGTGCCTCACGTGCGCGTTCAGCAATTTCATTTTCCAAAAATGCTTTTTTTCGATAAGAATGTATCAACATAAAAAATGCCAAACAGACAAGTATAAATAAAAGCAAAAGCATTAGTTTAGAAAAAAAATCACCAGCAAGTATGGAAAAAAACGAATCAAACATAAATTGTAATATAACGCTCTTATTGTAAAAAAACGCAAGAATCCGTTATTCAATATTGACCAATAACAAACCATTGATTAATCTCTACTTATGCCAATGAGATCTTTAGTTACTTTACCTGATCCGATTTTACGGGAAGTGTCCAAACCTGTTGAGCAGGTCGATTCAGCTCTCCAAAAACTTGCGGATGACATGTTGGAAACCATGTATAATGCTAAAGGCGTTGGTCTTGCTGCTATTCAAATTGGTATACCGCTACGTATGTTGGTTATAGATGTCTCTGGAAATTCTGAAGATGAGCAGAAAAAACCACTTGTTATTATCAACCCTGAAATTTTATGGCTTTCAGATGAGCGTAATATTTACAAAGAAGGTTGTCTTTCTATTCCTGATTATTTTGCAGAGGTTGAACGTCCTAAACGCCTTCGTGTTCGCTATCAGAACCGTGAAAGAAAACAAACAGAAATTGAAGCAGACGATCTCTTAGCAACTTGCTTGCAGCATGAAATTGATCATTTAGATGGGCGCCTTTTTATTGATTACATTTCAAAGATCAAACGCGATATGGTGATACGAAAATTTAAAAAACGCGCAAAAGAAAAAAACATGCAGGAAGCAGTTTTGTAATGGCTTTACGATTAAGTTTTATGGGAACACCAGATTTTTCTGTTCCTATTTTACATGCTTTATTGGATGCAGGTCATGATGTTGTTGCTGTTTATAGTCAACCCCCTCGTCCAGCAGGACGTCGAGGACTTAAATTAATCCCCTCCGCTGTTCACACCGTAGCAAAAGAAAAATCCATTCCTGTCTTCACGCCTCAAACACTCAAAACAATCGAACAACAGGAGCAATTTGCAGCACTTTCTGTTGATGCTGCTATTGTGGTGGCTTATGGACTCCTTTTACCCAAAGCTATTCTCGAAACGCCACGTTTTGGTTGTTTTAATGCCCACGCTTCACTCTTACCACGTTGGCGTGGTGCTGCGCCTATTCAACGAGCAATTATGGCTGGTGATAAAGAAACAGGTATCATGATCATGAAAATGGATGAAGGACTTGATACGGGGCCTATCGCTCTTTCTCGCTCCATCCCCATTACTGATAACACCACCACTGCTGAGCTTTCAAACAGACTTTCACATATTGGCGCAGAACTTATGGTAGAGACTTTATCCACTCTTGAAAAAGGACAACTTAAACTGACCCCACAATCAGAAGAAGGCATCACCTATGCCGCCAAAATTAGAAAAGAAGAGACCCGCATTGATTGGACAAAACCTGCAGAGTTTATTCATAGGCATATTCGCGCGCTCTCTCCCTCTCCTAGTTGCTGGTGCAATATGAATATCGGTGGACGAGAAGAACGTGTAAAAATTCTTGATAGTCGCTTAACAACAGGTCCTTCTCTTGAAATTGGACGGATAGAACCAGATTCTTTGATTATCCATTGTGGGCAAGGACGGATAGAAATAACCTCTCTCCAAAGATCTGGCGGTAAAATTCTTGAGTGCGCAACCTTTTTGCGAGGTGCTCATATTTCTGCTGTTTTTTAAGATGCCACGTTTTAAACTCACTCTTGAATATGATGGTTCAAATTATGCTGGTTGGCAGCGTCAAGCAAAACTTCACACGATACAAGGAGCTCTTGAACAAGCGATTTTTTGCTTTAGTGGACAACAATTGACCATAACAACAGCAGGAAGAACCGATGCGGGCGTACACGCTACCGGACAAGTTGCGCATGTTGATTTTGAAAAAAACTGGCTCTCCCATACTGTGCGTGACGCGCTCAATACTCTTTTACGTAAACAGGGAGAGGCGATTTCAATCTTAAATGTAGAAAATGTCCCTGATGACTTTGATGCACGATTTTCCGCTGTAAAACGCCATTATCTTTTTAAAATACTTAATCGTCGCTCTCCACCAGCTTTAAATGCCAAACGCGTGTGGTGGATACCAAAACCTCTTCATGCTGAAGCCATGCATGAAGCTGCGCAAAAGCTTGTAGGACAACATGATTTTACAACTTTCCGTTCAGCACATTGCCAAGCCAAAAGCCCTATTCGCACCCTTGAACGTCTCGATATTCAAAGAGAAGGTGAAGAAATTTTCCTTTATGCACAAGCTCGTTCTTTTCTTCATCATCAAATCCGTTCATTCGCAGGAAGCCTCATGGAAGTGGGTATTGGACGTTGGACAGCTCAAGATCTCGAAACAGCTCTTCATGCTAAAGATCGTAAACGTTGTGGTGTTGTTGCCCCCCCCTCAGGACTTTATTTAACCAAAGTAGAGTATTAATTATCCTTCAAGAGTGAGTATCTCAAAAGTCGTTAAGGCAGTTTATAAAAAGAACGAATTTCTTCAAAAGCTTCTGCTGCTGTATTAACAAATTTCACAAAATTAATATCAGTAGGAGAAATTGTACCTTGTGCAGACAGATACTCAAAATTGACAGTATTGCTCCAAAATTCTTTGCCAAACAATAAAATTGGTACCTGTTTCATACGCCCCGTCTGTACTAAAGTTAACGTCTCAAACAGTTCATCCAGAGTTCCAAATCCGCCAGGGAAAATGGCTAATGCTTTCGCTCGTACTAAAAAATGCATTTTGCGCATCCCCAAATAATGAAAATTGAAACATAAATGCGGCGACACATACGAATTAGGCTCTTGCTCATGTGGTAAAATAATATTCAAGCCAATCGTTGGGGCACCAACATCACAAGCACCACGATTTCCCGCCTCCATGATTCCTGGTCCGCCCCCCGTAACAACCACAAATTCACGATATTCTGTCGTAGCAGAATAGAGTGAGCACAAACGTGCAAACTCTCTTGCTTCATCGTAATAATGTGACATAGCATGCAAATTTTTCTTTTGTATTTCATTTTTTGCAGCCCATGCTGCTTGCCCAGGTTCAGGAATACGCGCACCACCAAACAAAACAACTGTTGATTGAATATCATATTCTTTAAGGGTTATTTCCGGCTTTAAAAATTCAAGACTAATACGTTGTGAACGCAGCTCTGGACGCATCATAAAATCTTGATCGATATAGGCTAAACGATAAGTAGACGAACGCACCTGTGCTGAATTAGAGACTTTATGGATCTGTTGTAGAGCATCCTTCGTATGGAGAAGTGGCGTCCAGTTTTCTTGCTCCCTTTTTCTTTTTTCTTTACAGCTTTTTTTCATGCACCTGTCCTACTTCCTCATCGTTTTATTGACTGAACACATTTCTTCGCGTAGTTCATAGAGAATAAATCTTGAAGCTTTCAACTTGTTTAACGGAACTCTCGTCATGACTCATATCACACAACTTGAAATTATTATCGAACAAGCTTTTGACGATCGCGATTCTATCGATACTACCACAAAAGGCGAAATACGTGAGAGTGTTGAACATGCATTGAACCTTCTTGATAAAGGTGAAATCCGTGTTGCAGAACGACAAAAAAATGGACAATGGCATGTTCATCAATGGTTGAAAAAAGCGGTTTTACTCTCTTTTCGGCTTAATCCTATGCAAATTATTACTGGTGGAATCAATGGGACACATTGGTGGGATAAAGTTCCTTCAAAATTCTCTGGTTGGCAAGAGGCAGATTTTAAAAGTGCTGATTTCCGTTCCGTTCCTGGAGCCATTGTACGTCATTCTGCTTACATTGCACCCAATGTTATATTGATGCCATCCTTTGTCAATCTTGGTGCTTTTATCGATGAGGGCACAATGGTTGATACATGGACCACCGTTGGTTCTTGTGCACAAATTGGTAAACATGTCCATCTTTCTGGCGGTGTTGGTATTGGAGGTGTTTTAGAACCACTGCAAGCAAATCCAACAATCATTGAAGATCATTGCTTTATCGGTGCTCGCTCTGAAATTGTTGAAGGCTGTATTATCCGTGAAGGTGCTGTTTTGGGAATGGGAGTCTTTATTGGAAAATCTACAAAGATTATTGATCGTACAACAGGTGAAATTTTTATTGGTGAAGTACCAGCCTATTCAGTGGTTGTACCAGGTTCTCTCCCTGGAAAACCTTTACCAAATGGTGAAGCAGGCCCAAACCTTTATTGTGCTGTTATTGTAAAACGCGTTGATCAAAAAACACGAGAAAAAACATCCATTAATGATCTTTTACGTTCTTAGACACAAGATTAATTCATAATAATATTTCATCGTTTTTTAACTTGAATAATAACCTCGAATACAAGGATTCTCTCATTTCAAATCCTTTCATAGTGAATCAATCACTATCATTTCCTTGCACGTTACAAACGCAGTTGGTGTGTGGGTAAGAAACACTTCAAGAAAAGAGTGAAATACCTTTAATGAATTCTCTCAAGTGATAAGGACTGTCATAATATTTTGAGCTGAAAAAGAGTATGATGGGTGCGCTTTGCACCTTTCTGACGCGTAAAAGCGGTAATGCCAAATGGATTTTATATCATTCACAGTGTATTTTACATTATATTTTGTTACATCCCCCGTTGTGAAATGGAGTTTGATGTATTGAGAAATGTTTCTTTGAAACAAGTGCACAAATATGCAACATAAATGTATTTTGTTTAAAGCATTCTGTTTTACGTGAGCAACATGACACAATGAAAAACACTATATCCAAAAGTGTGAATATTGCGCAATTTCCATTAAAAAGCACTCTTGAACAACGGAACCAACCGACAAAAGCAAAACACAATTAATGAAGAAAAATACTCCTTTTTTCATTATTTGTTCATTTTGAGCGCTTGAATAAATGCCGATTGTGGAATTTCTACTTTTCCAAATTGGCGCATCCGCTTTTTGCCTTCTTTTTGCTTTTCCAAAAGTTTGCGCTTACGCGTAACATCACCCCCGTAACATTTCGCTGTTACATCTTTACGCAAAGCACGAATCGTTTCGCGCGCTATAACTTTACCACCAATAGCCGCTTGAACTGGAATCTGAAACATATGCTGAGGAATAAGATCTTTCAGTTTTTCACACATTGAACGCCCGCGCTTTTCTGCAATCGTGCGGTGAACAAGCATCGATAATGCATCAATAGGCTCTCCATTCACCAAAATAGACATTTTAACTAAATCACCTTCTGCATAATCTGTCATTTGATAATCAAAAGAAGCATAACCCTTTGAAATCGATTTTAGCCGATCATAAAAATCAAAAACAACTTCATTCAGTGGTAAATCATACGTTACCATAGCACGGGTTCCAACATAGGACAAACCAACCTGTACCCCACGCCGCTCTTGGCATAGCTCTAAAATTGACCCAAGATAATTATCAGGAGTCATGATTGTCGCTCGAATCCATGGTTCTTCTATGGAAGAAATTTTAACCACATCAGGCATATCCGCTGGATTGTGCAACTCTTTAACAGAACCATCATTCATATTCATGCGATAAACAACTGAAGGTGCTGTCGCAATTAAATCCAAATTAAACTCACGCTCTAATCGCTCTTGAATAATTTCAAGATGCAGAAGTCCCAAAAAACCACAGCGAAAACCAAACCCCAAAGCCGCAGACGTTTCCATTTCAAAAGAAAAACTCGCATCATTTAAGCGTAATTTGCCCATGGCTGCACGCAAATCATCAAAATCAGCAGCATCAATTGGAAAAAGTCCACAAAAGACAACCGGTTGCGCCGGCTTAAAACCAGGCAAAGCATTTTCACAAGGACGACGCTCTTCAGTAATCGTATCCCCAACCCGTGTATCTGCTACCTCTTTGATAGAAGCAGTGATAAAACCAATCTCGCCTGGTCCTAATTCATCAACCTGTACCATTTTAGGTGTAAAAACCCCAACGCGCTCAACTGGATATTTTGCACCTGTACCCATCATACGAATGGTTTGGCCTTTTTTTAAAATACCATCTATCACCCGTACCAAAACAATGACACCAAGATATGCGTCATACCAGCTATCAACCAACATTGCTTTCAAGGGATTTGCAACATCGCCTGTATGTGGAGGTGGTAATTGTGCAACAATTGCCTCCAGAACATCAGGAACACCCAAACCTGTTTTTGCTGATATTTCTACTGCTTGAGATGTATCAATGCCTATCACATCTTCAATTTGTTCTTTAACTCGCTCAGGTTCTGCTGCTGGAAGATCAACTTTATTGAGAACAACAACCAACTCATGGGAATTATCAATGGCTTGATAAACATTTGCTAACGTCTGCGCCTCTACGCCTTGGCTTGCATCCACCACCAACAGAGAACCTTCACAAGCTGCCAGTGAACGCGAAACCTCATAAGCAAAATCCACATGACCTGGTGTATCCATAAGATTTAAAATATAGGTTTCACCATTCTTTGCCTTATAGTGTAAACGTACCGTCTGTGCTTTAATAGTAATTCCACGTTCACGCTCAATATCCATGGAATCGAGTACTTGTTCTTTCATCTCACGTGTATCAAGCCCACCTGTTATTTGAATCAAACGATCAGCTAAAGTGGATTTGCCGTGATCAATATGCGCCACGATGGAAAAATTACGAATATAATTACGATCTATTGTCATATAAGGCGATTTAGCAAAGAATAATACAAAACGCAAAGACCAATTATGCTCCGGCTTCTATCAAAAGAATATAAACCTAAAAAGCTTCTCAAAACACAACTTTTTATAGCCTAAAAAATGAGGCTTTATTTGCTAAATTAAATCCAAGGCTGCTAAAATGATCTTTTCGCATCTTATTTGATAACTCATATGCTGTAGTAAGCTAGCACCATCACACACTTTGCCAATCTCCAATATTGCGACGATCCTTTACACTTGAAAAAGTTTATAAGAGATATGCCTTTCTTGTACAGTCTTTACCCACATGCCCCCACCCACTTGTGATGTGTAAGAAAGTGATTTGGATTGATTTAACATGAAAATGATTTGACGTGAGAAAATTTTACGGTATTCAGGGTTCTAATTCAATGTGAATAATGCTTATAATTGTAGCTTGCCAGCAGGTTTTGTATAATTTGCCACTAGGTTTTGTACCAATTTATTTTTTCTCAAAGAGTTTTAAAGATGT